>JBDKTA010000009.1 GCA_039680605.1 Planctomycetaceae bacterium
CGATGCCTTCGACGACGGCCACCTCGCCAAACCGCGGCAGTTGGCGATAGGCGTCGAAGATGGCGTCGAGGTCGACGCTCTGGCCGAGCTTTTCGGCGGCCACGTTTGGCGCCAGCGGCTGGGCGAAGCGAACAGGGGCGATCTGCGCCAGCGACTGCGTGGTGTCGGCGCAGGCGGCGAGGAACTCGGCGTCGGCGCTGACGAGGTCGTTTCGATAGCGGCGGCAACCGCTGGCGGCCGGCTTGAAGACCGCCACCCGCCGCCCGTCCAGGCGCAGGCGGCGCGCGATAGCTCCGGCAATGAGCGTCTTGCCCACGCCGGTGTCGGTGCCGACGACCATCAGCCCGCGCAGGCGCGGCAGCGGCGGCCATCGCGAGATGTCAAAATCAAATCCTTGTTCCATCGAAGTACTCGCGGATGCTCGTTACGGTTGCCTTGAGCAGTTCGTCCAGCGTGGCCAGATCCATCGCCGGGGCGGGCATGAGGACGACAACATCGCCCAGCGGCCTCGTGAGCACGCCGTGTCGCCGCGCGTGCATGCAGACCCCCGCCCCGGTCCGCAGGGCCGGGTCGAACTCCTGCCGCGCCGCGCGATCCTGCACGAGCTGGACCCCCACCATCATGCCGCGCTGGCGAACCTCGGCCACGTGCGGATGGTCCGCCAGTTCCCCCAGGCGGCGGGCGATCAGTTCCTCCTTGGCCGACAGCGTATCGAGCAGGCCGCTGGAGAAGATCAGGTCGAAACTCGCCACGCCGGCCGCACACGCCAGGGCGTTTCCGGTGAACGTGTGTCCGTGAAAGAACGTCTTGTCGCCGCCGTCGCTGAAGGCGTCGAAGATCTCCCGCGTCGCCAGCGTAGCCGCCAGGGGCAGATACCCGCCGCTGAGGCCTTTGCCCAGGCACATCAGGTCCGGCGCGACGTCTTCGTTTTCGCAGGCGAACAAGCGCCCGGTTCGGCAAAAGCCCGTGGCGACTTCGTCGACGATCAGCAGCACGTCGTGGCGGCGCGTGATCTCGCGCACCCCGGCGAGGAACCCCTCGCCGTGCGTCAGCATGCCGCCGGCGCCCTGGACCAGCGGCTCGACGATCATCGCGCAGTACTCCTCCGGCGCGGCGGCCAGCGCCTGCTCGATCTGCTCGAGCACGGCGGGCACGGCCGAGGCGCCCAGCGGATGCACATACGGACAGGGCGAGGGCATGAGGGTCGTCTCGAACAGCATCGGGCGAAAGATCTGGTGGAAGCTGTCGATCCCGCCGACGCTGACGGCCCCGATCGTGTCGCCGTGGTATCCGTGCTGCAGGGCCATGAACCGCCGGCGCGGGCGGCCGCGATTCAGCCAGTACTGGTACGCCATCTTGAGGGCGACCTCGACGGCGGTGGCGCCGCTATCGCTGTAGAACACGCGGGCCAGGCCCGGCGGCGCGTGCTGCACGAGTCGCCGGCCCAGTTCGATGCTGGGCCCGCTGGCGTGGCCCAGCAGCGTCGTGTGGCTGACCTTCTCAAGCTGAGCGCGGATCGCGGCGTCGATCTGCGGCACGCGATGACCGTGCAGATTGCACCAGAGGCTGGAGAATCCGTCGATGAACGAGTCCCCGCGGCTGTCGATCAGTCGGAAGCCTTGGGCCTCGACGATCAGGCGCGCGGGTTCGTCGCCGCTGTCGAGCCAGATCTGCCCGGGCGTGAATGGATGCCACAGGCACTGCTTGTCGGCTGCGATGAGATCGTCGGCGGGTTTCTTCATGGGCATATCGTACGGAGGCGTCAAATTTCCTGCAAGGCGATTGGCCCGGCGGTGGGGCGAATCCTACGGTGCTGATGCATCGCCCGGAGGGACGGTGCCCAGAAACGATAGTTTGAGCAGGAGGTGATTTGTCCTTAGAGGAACCTCTGCGCAGGGCGGCGGGCTTATTCGTGCGCGGCTCGTCCGGCTCACGCCCTGCGCAGGCAGGAGGTACGGCCCGTCCGGATTCGATCCGGGACGGGGAGTCTATCGGTCGACCCCGGCGCGGCGTGTGCTGCGCAGGTGGCGGCCTTGTCGCAGAGCTGATCTGCCATGGAGGCGGAGAATGCTATGAACATGATCAGGACAATGCGTTTGGCGTCACGACCGCTGGCGGTTGCGGCGTGTGTCGTGGCGATGGCGGCGTCGGCCGCGTCGGCGGAGATTATCGGCGGGATCGAGTTCCCCCAGGGAATCGCGGCGTTCGCCGACGAGGTGGTGGCGTATACGCCCGGCGCGGGGATCGACGCCCCGGACGTGCGGTGGCAGAACCCCGCCGACGCTCTGGGCACGCCGAACTACACCCCCCCGCTGCCCGGGGCCACCGAGCATAACATCGGCCAGTTCGTTTCGCTGGGCAACGGCGGCAGTTTGACGCTGAAGTTCACGGACAACTTCCTGTCCGGCTGCGGAACCAGTTGCTACGACTTGTGGATCTTCGAAGTCGGACCGGTCGTCGAGTCGATGTCGGTCGAGATCAGCAAGGACGGCGCGACCTGGTACTCCGTCGGCAGCGTCGGCGGCGCGACGGCAGGGGTCGACATCGACGCCTACGGATTCTCCCACAGCGACCACTTTTACTACGTGCGCCTGACCGACGACCCGAACCAGTGGCCGCAGTCGGACCACTACGGCAAATGGTCCGGGGCCGACATCGACGCCGTGGCGGTGATTCACGCCCCTGAACCGGCGACGATGTTGATGACGCTGCTGGGCGTGCCCTACCTGGCGATGCGCTGGCGCCGCAACCGCCGGGCGTAGGACCGGCTACCTGCCCCCGCCGTGTGGGACGGGCACCCACTGGTCGGGCGTCACCACGGCTGGCGCGGGTGAAGGCGGGTCGGCCCGGGCAGCGGGAGGATGGGACGGACTTGCCACTTCCGCCGCCTGCGTTGACAGGATCCACGGCGCGGGAACTTCCGCGACGAAGTCCGGACTTGTCGAGGCGAAGTGCGCGCTGCCGCGCCCGCTCACCGGTTGCTGCGTCAACCGCATGTAGGCATCTATGCTGGCCGACGAAGCGTCATCCTGGTCCGGCGGCCGGAAACCGTTGAGACCGGCTGACGCTCCGTGCCCGCCGTCGAGGTTGCCCAGGATCGCCGTCCCGACACCCAGCAGGGCGACATCCTCGGGATTGTAGCAGTTCAGGATTCCGCGCCTGCACATGCCCAGGGCCTTGGTCAGGTCGTATCCGGAGGAGATGCTCGCCGACAGCAGCACCAGCCCGTCAATGGGCTGGGCCTGGCGTTTTGACGCCAGCGACTCGGCGACAAACACCGCCAGCGCCCCGCCGGCGCTGTGCCCGACCACGTGTACCGGCCTGCCCGGAAACGCCTGCTGGTAAGCCACAATCCGCCCGGCGATGGCCGAGGCGTCGATGCGAGCGCCGAGGACGTCGACCTGGTTGATCAGGACGCCGGCCAGCGGAATCGGTTTGCCCCAGGACTGCACCACGATGGCGCGGTCGGCGCCGCCGTCGATCAGACCACGCCGGATGTTCGACGTCAGGGCGTCGGGCCCCTGCACGCCCGGAAGGACGATGATCAGTCCCCGCTCCGCCCCCGACTGCCGCGTGTAATCGGCGCATCCCCCGGCCAGGCACGCCCCCAGCAAAGCTACACTGATCATGATATTCTGTCCGCTCATCGCTCACCATCCCCCGGCGTTGGTCGTCTACTCATGCGTTGGAGAAAAGTCGCGGCGGAGGCACCAAGTATCTATCGAAGCCATCTTTTGGGCTTCGATGGATACTTGCCGCGGTAAGCGTTACCGGCACGACTTTTCCCCCCGTGACTGAGGCATCACACCGTTGGCTGCCTCCCGCTTGACACGCGGCTGGACAATGATATCATCCCCGGCGGGGCAAGAGTGATCTTTTCCCCCCAGACAGGGAAGGAATAACCTATGAAGTATTGTGTGCTTGCCGCGACATGGGCGGCGTTTTTCACCCTCGGATGCAACCAGACCAAGGCCCCCGAGCCCGAGCGGATGACCCTGGCCCAGCCGCGGCCGCTCGAATCGGTTCAGCCGTACACGCCGCGCTATCGCAGCGGCGACGATGACGTCACGCCGGTTCCGGGCGGGCCCAAGCCCCAGCCCGTGCTGCCGCAGTACGTCAACTACACCGTCCAGAAGGGCGACACCTTCTGGTCCATCGCCCAGCGCACGCTCGGACAGGGCAAGCGCGCCTCAGAGATCATGGAAGCCAACCCCGGTCTGTCGCCTTCGGCGCTCAAGGTCGGGCAGGTCATCAAGATCCCTTCCCGGTAACGCCAGCGAGGGCCGCGTGGCCGATCTCACGCTCGACACGCCCGTGCAGTACGTCAAGGGAGTCGGGCCGGTGCGCGCCCAGCAGCTTGCGCAGCTCGGCATCGTCACCGTCGAGGACCTGCTGACCTACTTCCCCTTCCGCTTCGACCTGCGCCGGCAGGTGCAGCCGATGAACACGCTGCGCGGCAGTGAAGAGGCCGCCACCGTCGCCGGCGAAGTGATGGCCGTCCACGAGCACAACTGGGGACCCAAGCCGTTCTTTCAGATCGAGCTGGCCGACCAGACCGACCACGTGATGGTCAAGTGGTTCCACGGCGGGTACCTCGCCGCGCGCATCCGCCCGGGCGTACACCTGGCCGTCAGCGGGCGCGTGGGCCTCTATCGCGAGCAGCTTCAGCTCGTCAACCCGCGCTTCCAGGTGCTCTGGGATCCGCAGGAGACCAAGCTCGATCGCGACGAGCTGCTGCCGGTGTATCCCGCCGGCGGGGCTCTGACCAGCGGGATGATCGCGGCGCTGGTCAAGCACGTCCTGCCCGAGGCGCGGCGGTTGATCCCGCGATGGTACGACCAGGAATACCTCGAGCAGCGCGGGTTGATGAGCCGCCCGGCGGCCGTCGAGGCCATGCACCGCCCCGAGGACAAGGAACACTGGGGCGCCGCCCGCCGCCGCCTGGCGTACGACGAGTGCATGGTGATGCAGTTGGGCATCGCCATCACTCGGATGTCGGAAATCAGCCGCCCCGCACACCCCCTGAAGCTTTCGCCCGCCATCGACGAGCACATCCGCCGGCGGTTTCCCTTCCCGCTGACCGATGCGCAGAACAAAGCCGTCGCCGAGATCGTGGCGGACCTCCAGCGCGACCGCCCCATGAACCGCCTGCTCCAGGGCGACGTCGGATGCGGCAAAACGGTCGTGGCGCTGTACGCGGCGCTGCTGGCGGTGGCGCGGGGCAAACAGGCGGCCATCATGGCCCCGACCGAAATTCTCGCCACCCAGCACTTCGAAAAGATTCAGGAATACCTGGCCGGCTCGCGGGTACACATCGCCATGCTCGTCGGCGGGCAGGGCGCCGCCCAGCGCCAGGCGATTCTGGCCGACCTGGAATCGGGCAAGACCAACATCATCGTGGGCACGCACGCGCTGATCAGCGAGGGCGTGCGGTTCGCCGACCTGGCGCTGGTGGTCGTCGATGAGCAGCACAAGTTCGGCGTGCGACAACGAACGAGTTTCCGCGGCAAGGGCTTCGCGCCGCACTACCTGGTGATGACGGCCACCCCCATCCCCCGCACGCTGGCGATGACGGTCTTCGGCGACCTGGACGTCTCGATCATCGACGCCTTGCCGCCGGGGCGCGGAACCGTCACCACGCGCACGGTCGACGCTGCTCGCTTCGATGAGGTGCTGGCGTTCGTGGCCGACAAGCTCCGCGCGGGGCAGCAGGCGTATTTCATCTATCCGCTGGTGACGCCCTCGCCGGACCTGGAGCTCAAGGCCGCCGAGGAAGCATACCACGAGTTGTCCGCCGGACCGCTCAGCGAGTTCGGCGTGGCGCTGGTGCATGGGCAGATGAGTGCCGCCGACAAGAACGCGGCGATGGAAACCTTTCGCAGCGCCGCGGCCAAGGTGCTCGTGGCGTCGGTGGTCGTCGAGGTCGGCGTGGATGTTCCTGCCGCCAACGTCATGGTCGTGATGCATCCCGAGCGGTTCGGGTTGGCGCAGCTCCACCAGCTCCGCGGTCGCATCGGCCGCAGCCGGCAGAACGCCGCGTGCCTGCTGGTGACCACGCCCCGCAACGTCACCGCCAACGAGCGGCTGGCCGTGCTGGTCAAGACGCACGACGGGTTCGAGATCGCCGAGGAGGACCTGCGCCTGCGCGGTCCGGGCGAGATCTTCGGCACGCGCCAGCACGGTCTGCCGGAGCTGAAAGTGGCCGACCTGGTGGAAGATTTCGATCTGCTGCGGCTGGCGCGCCGCGACGCCTTCGCCATCGTCAACGGCGACCCCGGGCTCAACGCCCCCCACCACCAGCAGCTTCGCCGCGAGGTGCTCCGCGCGTACGCCGGAAAGCTCAACCTCCTGGGCGGGGCGTAGTTCTACCGCCCGCAGTTGCGGTGGCGGCGGATCAACCCCGCCAAACCGCCCAGAACCAGCAGGCTCATCGTCGCAGGCTCAGGAATTACGAAGTTGCCGCTCATGTCGCCGATGATCTGATCTACCGTCCGAACCTGATCATGCACGACAACCCATTCAAACCTGGTGCTGCCGGCATACTTGGTGCTATCGCCGAGTGCGAAGGCATTAGCGGCCGTCGATGAGCCGTTATACGCGCCCTGAGCGACCAGAGTAAGAGCCGCATCATTGGTGCTTTTGGCATAAGTTTTCGCCACGCCGTTTGCCGCGTCGGCCACTACTGCGATGAAGATCCACGTGTACATCGGCGCGCTCCAGGCTCCGCCCGCGGTGGCTGTTGCGGAGTATGAGGGATTGGCGCCGACAGTCGTGCCGATCATGTTGTTGCCCATGTGCAACGAGCACGGGCTCTGCGTCCAGCCGTTCATGGGCCTGAGCCAGCCGTTGCTCCCGGCGGCATCAAGATACAGCCATGTCTCCATCGTAAAACTGGACCCGAAACTCGTCACCGTTGTGGCGGCTTTGCTGTAGCCAAACAGAAGCATGGCCCTGGCCGGGTTGGGATCCCTGCCATAGATGTAGCCGGCACTGCCGCTGACTATGGCCAGACCCGACGGCGAACTTCCCGTGTCAGCTAACCGATTGGCGGAGTCGTCGAAGGTCCACTGGTGGATCAACCCCGCCGAGGCTGAACTGCCCATCAAAACCAATACCGCGGTGGCTGCAACAATCGTGATTGCCGACATCTTCATTTGAATGACTCCGGAAAAAGGGCATATGAGTACACGAACCAGAACATGACCCGGCCCTTCATGTGTCTCAGCCAGAAGTGAGTCTGCCTCTGCCTTAATAAATGAAGCCAGACAGGCTGATAACACAGCCGAATACAAGGAAGACCGTACCACAAATACCCGTACCTGTCAAGCCAAATGTGGCATTTTGGTATCTTTTCTGCACAAATAGCCACAGAACCAGTCTCCGGCGGGCGTCACTGCTGAATATTCCTCGCCAAAACTTTGCCTGGCGGCTCGACTCAAACCGGGTTACAGGCGATAATTCCAACGATTGGATATAATGTCAGCATCTGCGACATGGCAGAGCGAAGGACGGAAATTATGGTCACCAAAGGACGCAGGAAAGGGACGTACCGGTTCGTGCTCCAGTCTGTCGACGGGGCCAAGAAGGCGGAACTGGCCGGGACATTCAATGAATGGACGCCCCAGCCGATGCGGCTGAACAAGGACGGGCAGTTCATCGCCGAAGTGCCGATGTCCAGGGGAACATACGAGTACAAGTTCGTCGTCGACGGCAAGTGGATCCTGGACCCCGACTGCAGCGACATCGCCGCCAACGACGTTGGGACGTTCAACTCCGTCTTCAGTGTGAAGTAAGGCATCGCCCCGGAGTATCTGATGAGTGTGATCGCGGAACTGACGGAGATGGGTCGGCGAATGGTGCGGGCGAATCTGGTCGCCGGGCCCGGCGGCAACATCAGCGCCCGCGACGGGCGGCGGATGATCTGCTCGCCCAGCGGATACGATGTGGACGCGATCCCCGCGCGGGACTGGGCGGTTGTCGATCTGGCGCGCGAGCGCCAGGTTCGCGGCGCCAAGGCCACCTGCGAGTTCGAGCTGCACCTGCGCGTGCTGCAGGCCCGAAGCGACGTCAACTTCATCTGCCACTCCCACCCCGCCACGGTCGTCGGGCTGATCTCCGGCGGGCAGGACCTCCAGCCCTTCACGCCGGACTTCGTGACCTTCGTCGACCACGTCGTGCATCTGCCCTACATGATGATCGGCGGCAGCGAGTTCGCCCGGGCGGTCGCCCAGGCCGCCGCCGGCGGGGCCAACTGCGTCGCCATCCGCAATCACGGCCTGGTGACCTTCGGCGCCACCATGCGCCAGGCCCTGACGCGCACGATCGTGATCGACGACCAGGCTCGCGTGCAGATGGCCGCCCTCGTCGCCGGGCGACCGCGCCCCCTGCCCCGCCGCACGCAGGACATCATCCGCAAGCTCGACTTCGAGGTGATCCGCCAGAAGCTGCAGTGAGTTGTGCTCACTCACAACTCACCACTCACAACTTCTCCAACGGGAACATCGCGTAGGTCACGCGGCGGTATTGCTCGCGGAACCCGGCGTCCTGATAGAGACGCATCGCGTACGTGTTGCCCGCGTCCACCGCCAGCGTCAGGCATTGATAACCGGACATGTACGCCTGCGCCGCCGCCCGCGACAGGAGTTTGCGCCCCAGGCCTTTGCCGCGGGCAGCAGCGGCCACCCCCAGGTACACCACATCGGCCCCAAGCCCGTCATGCGAGGCGTTGACCAGCACGCAGCCGGCAGGAACCTCATCAATGAAGGCGATCCACCACGACTTGGGCGAGAACGCGCCGCTGGCCTTGTGCCCGGCGATCACGTCGGCGATCTGCCGCCTGCCCCGCAGCGGCGGGCAGTCCAGCGACTGTTCGTAGGATGCCTTGATGACCGCGGCGAGTTGGTCCTGCGTGAACTGCCCGTATCGCCGCCAGACGATGGCCGGCTCTTCGAACTCTTCCGGCGGCGTCGCCAGGTCCAGGCGCATGTAGATCAGTTCGGCCAGCAGCTCGAACCCCGCCCCGCGCAGCAGGTCGACGTCGCGATGGTCTTCGGGCGAGCAGGCCGCCTGGACCAGCGAGAGCGGACCTTCGGCCATCGCCGCCGGCGCCAGGGTCGCCAGCAGCGTCGTCAGCGATTCCTCGTCGACCCCGGGCGCCCCCGGGGGGCTGTAGTAGAGCATGCCCGTGCGACCCGCTCCGGCCAGGATCATGGCCGCGGCTTGGCAACGCCCCCACTGCCGCACCCACCACAGCCACGCCTCGCCCACGCGCGAGTCAAACAGGCGTCGCAAGGCCGAGGCCCGCTGGGCGGCCATGTATCCGCTGTCGCGCCCGGCGGCGACAAACCCCATCGCCATACGCCGATGGCGCGCCGGAACCGGGGCAATCTGCATATCTACGTCGGGCATGGCAGAATGGTAACGAGTCGCGGCAAAAAACGGGGAAGAAAAACCGACGACGAGGACGAGGACGAGATAAGACCTCTTCTCCCGTTAGCGATCGAGCTTGCTCGACGCGGTTGTTTGGTTGATTACGAACGCGCGGGGCAAGCCCCGCCGCTAACTAACGGATGCGGCGGAATGTCTTTCTTGTCGTCCTCGTCGTCGTCCTCGTCCTCGTCGTCGGTTTCTTCCCCCTCCGCCCGCGACGAATTGCCTTTTCCCCTCTTGATAAACCCGCACGCGAAGCTTATTCTTTAAGGCGTCCGCGTGGCGCGGGTCGATACCATTAAACGCGGACCCACCGCCTTTGTGGAGTTTGATCATGAGACGACTGCTGACTATGGCATTGCTGGCCGCCATCGCGGCGACTCTGACCGTCAACATCGCGTACAGCGAACCGCCCAAGCCTTCCGAAGCCCAGTTCAAGTGGCAGTTCGACTTCCGCTACGACCCGCCGCGCCCCATCCAGGTCACCCTCCCCGGCGAGACGACCAAACGCACGTTCTGGTACGTGATCTTCACCGTCACCAACCGAACCGGCCAGGACCGCGCCTACGTGCCGGCCTTCGAGTTGTACACCAATACCGGCCAACTGATGCCCGCCGGGCGCAACACGCCGACGTTCGTGTTCAACAAGATCAAAGAGCTCCACAACCTTCCGCTGCTGGTGACCATGACCAGCCTGACCGACAAGACCCTCCTGCAGGGCGAAGACAACGCCCGCCACAGCGTGGCGATCTGGCAGGACATCGATCCCGCCGCCGGGGCATTCGACATCTTCGTCGGCGGGCTCAGCGGCGAGACGGCCGTGGTGAAACTGCCCCAGCCGGTCAAGGTGATGCAGTACGACCCGCGCGGCCAGGCCAAGGAAATCATGACCGACCAGCTCCTGCTGACCAAGCAGTTGCAGCTCACCTACACCCTGCCCGGCGAGGCCTCGGCCCGGATCTACAACCCGGCCGTCTTCGCCAGCAAACAGTGGGTCATGCGCTGAGTTTGGTAGCCGGTGGCCAGTAGCCGGTGAAGGGAATGGGGAGCGATGAGCATTGCCGGCTTTGAGTCTGGGCCGCAGGTGCAGGTGAAGAAACCCTCGTACTTCTGGGTCGTCGCCGTGTCGCTGGCCGGCGTGCTTGCAGGGACGACAATCGCAGTGGTCGTGCCGACATTTGAGCCTATCTTCTCCAAAATGGGGACGCAGCTACCGAAGATGACTCAACTGATGATTAACGCCTCTCAGATGTTTCTCGGTCAGGCATTGATCGCTCTGGTCCCAATGCTTATTGCCAAAGAGTTCATCCCCTTCAACGCCCGCGCCAAGAACGCCGTCAACATCGGCGCGACGGTTCTGTTTCTGGGGATATTCGTCCTGGTGTGTGTGGGATTCTTTATGCCCATGAACCGCATGTGACGCACATGGGCAAGTGAGAGACGGGCTAATGGAGTATGGATGGATGGATGGATGGATGGATGGATGGATGGATGGATGGATGGATGGATGGATGGATGGATGGAAACATCATCTCGCCATCCACCCATCCAATCATCCACCCATCCAATCATCCAACACGTTTCACTTCGTCTTTTTCCCCGCCAGGGTGATCGCCAACTCGATGGCCGCAATCATGCTGGCGGGGTTGGCCTTGTTGCGACCGGCGATGTCGAACGCCGTGCCGTGGTCGGGGCTGGTGCGGATGATCGGCAGGCCCAGCGTGAGATTCACCGCCGTGTCCCACGCCAGCAGCTTGATGGGGATCAGCGCCTGGTCGTGATACATCGCCACTACGCAGTCGAACTTGCTCTCGGTCGCCTGGCGGAAGATCGTGTCGGCCGGGAATGGCCCGACGGCGTCGATTCCGGCCTCGGTCGCCAGCAGAATCGCCGGGGCGATGATGCGGGATTCCTCGTCGCCGAAGCGCCCCTCCTCTCCGGCGTGGGGGTTGAGGCCGGCGACGGCGATCTTGGGCTTGGCCACGCCGAACCAGCGTTTCAGGGCCTGGTCGGCCAGGTCGATCGGGTTGAAGACGGCTCCGATGGTGATCAGGTTCCGCAGGTCGGCGATGGCGTGGTGCGTGGTGGCCAGCGCGACCTTGAGCTGCGGCGAGACGAACATCATCGTCACGTTCCGCACGCCGCAGCGCTCGGCCAGCAGTTCGGTATGTCCGGGAAACCGCTTGACCCCGGCCATCTGCCACGAGGTCTTCGAGATCGGGGCGGTGACGAGGGCGTCGATGACGCCTGTCCGCGCCGCGGCGATCGCGTCTTCCAGAAACGCCAGCGACGCCAGCCCGCCCAGTCGGCTGGGGCCGCGCGGCATCGAGGCCGGCTGCGCGACTTCGTCGTAATCGGCGGCCACCATGTCCACCTCGAAACGCCGCAGTTCCTCGTGATGCACGCGAACGGCGCCCAGGTCGATCTCGGCGGTGTCGGCCGTGTAGCCTAGCTGCTCGTAGAATCCGAAGAGGACGAATCGCGCCCGCGCGCGCAGCTCGCGCGAGGCCAGCGCCTTGACGATCACCTCGGCGCCAACGCCGCAGGGGTCGCCCATGGTGATTCCGATTGTGGGCCGTGCGTCATCCATCAATTACGTCCACGAATGTCACGAATGACACGAATACAACGAGATAAAACCAGTTCTTACCCGGTCTCAGTCTGCAAGGCCCGAAGGGCCGACATATCCTCGCCGGGCCCGTGAGGGCCAGGAAAAGTCTTTTAAAATCGCTTAGCCCCGAAGGGGCGGCACTGCCGCAATTGCAGGTGCCGCCCCTTCGGGGCTCATCTTTTCACAAGACTCTTACCGGGGCCTAACGGCCCCGGCCAAGATATTCCGGCCCTTCGGGCCTGCCCAACCAAGACATCATACGAACCCCGCGCGGCGGAGTTTTTCCAAAGACAATCCCCCGCCTTCGCCGGCGGCGATCTGGGCCAGATAGCGCCGGACGTACTTGCCGATGAGATCGACTTCCACGTTCACCTGATCGCCCGGCCGCAGATTGGCCAGCGTCGTGTCCTTGAGCGTCGTGGGGATGATCGCCACGCTGAAGGTTCCATTGCCCACGTCGACCAGTGTCAGCGAGACGCCGTCCAGAGCCACCGAGCCCTTGGGCACCATCTGGTCCGTCACGTCGGCGGCGGCCGCAAACTCGATCACCCATTCATTGCCGCGGCGGATGTTCTTCACCGTCGCCCTGCCGTCGACGTGCCCCTGCACCAGGTGCCCGTCGATCCCGTCCTGCAGCGTCAGCGCCCGCTCGAGGTTCACGCGCGACCCTGCCGACAGCTTGCCCAAGCCGCTGCGCCCGAGCGTCTCGGCGATCACGTCAAACTCGGCAACGCTGCCGGCAACGGCGCTAGCCGTCAGGCACGCGCCGTTGACCGCCACGCTGTCGCCGACGCCCAGCCCCGCCCCCAGCGGGCCAACGTCGATGCTCAGCCGCCGCGAACCGCCGCGGTCCACCGCCGCTTTAACAACACCAACATGTCGTATGATTCCTGTGAACATGGCAGGAATATGCTAGGCAATGGGCGGCGGTTTCGCCATTGAAAAGGCAATCGGCGGCGCGGCGTCCTTGCTTTCGCTGCCGGGGTCAGTAAACTGACCCGGCCGGGTCACTTCAGTGACCTCGGAACTTTGCCGCAGGTTCAGGGACACGCACAACGGAGTTGTGCGTGGCACCCGTTCGGAGAATCGCTAATGCGTGTAACGCTGATTGGTCCGCCGCAGTCGGGTAAGAGCATGTTGTTTTCGGCAGTGGCCGTGGCGGGCGGGTCGCATGTCGACCTGTCGCGCAGCGACCAGCCTCACATGGCGATGGTCAAGGTGCCCGACGAGCGGCTGGACTGGCTCTCGGAGCATTACAAGCCCGAGAAGACCACGCCGGCTGAGCTGGAGTTCGTGGACCTTCCCGGCCTGGACCTCTCCGACGACGCCGGGCGCACCCGCGCCCGCGCGCACTGGGCGGCGATGCGGCAGAGCGACATGCTCGTTTTCGTCGTGCGGGCGTTTGAAGAGTCCGACGCGCCGGCGTACCGCGACCGCATCGACCCGGCCGGCGACGTCGAGGAACTCATCGCCGAGATGATCTTCGCCGACATGGACCAGGTCAGTAGCCGCATCGACAAGCTGCACGCCTCGATCAAGAAGCCCTCGCGCGACCACAAAGACGAGCAGCGCGAGCTGGAGCTGATGGAGCGGCTGCTGGCGGCATTGGAAAACGAAAAGCCCATCAGCTCGGCCCTGACCAACGACGCCGAGGGCAAACTCGTGCGCAGCTTCGCCTTCCTGTCGCAAAAGCCCATGCTCGTGGTGCTCAACTGCGGCGAGGAGTCGCTGGGCGAGCCCGCGCCTGAAAAAGTGCATGACCTGCCCGCGCTGCAGCTTTCGGCCAAGATCGAAGCCGAGATCGCCCAACTGCCTCCGGCCGAGCGCCAGGAGTTCCAGGCCGACCTGGGCCTCACCGGCAGCGCCCGCGACCGCCTGGTGCAGGCGTGCTACCGTGGTCTGGGGCTGATCAGTTTCCTGACGGCAGGCGAGGACGAATGCCGCGCCTGGACAATTCCCGCCGGCACCGAAGCGGTCGTCGCGGCAGGTGAGATTCACTCCGACATCGCCCGCGGGTTCATCCGCGCCGAGACGGTCAGCTTTGAGGACCACAAAGCGGCCGGGGAGTTCAAGAACGCCCGCGCCGCAGGCAAAGTCCGCCTCGAGGGCAAGACGTACATCGTTCAGGACGGGGACATTATCAACTTCAGGTTTAACGTGTAGGGACAGCAGTAATCAGTGAACGGTAATCGGTAATCAGTAAACAGTAGTCACCGAGTACCCGATTACGGATCACTGATTACTGATTACCGATTACTGATTACCGATGACTGGTTACTCCCCCTCGCGGATCATGGTAGAATCTGCAAACCGTGACTGCATTCGAGGCACAACTTCAACGACGGCGGTGGTGGCAGAATATCCTGCGCGCGGCCGTGGTCCTGGCGCTGGTGCTGCTGACGGTTTACGTCACGCTGCCGTATTGGCTGCCGACCAATTACGTGCGCGACTGGCTGACGCGGGAACTGAGCCGCCAGAGCGGCCTGGTGGTGACCATCGGCGAGGGGATGGTCGCCCCTGACGGAAGGACGTCCGACGAGGATTTCACCGTCGCCTGGCGCAACGACATCCAGATCCGCCACCTGACGTTCCGCCAGCCGCCGCGATTCGGCGGGGGCAGGATGATCTTCGTCGACCGCCTGCGGGTGGACTTCTCGCCGCTGGACTTGCTGCTGCGGCGCCGGATCGAGTGGATGACCCTCCAGGGGCTCGAAGTCGACGTGCGCCAGGACCAGGACGGCAACTGCAACCTGGCCGCCCTGGAGGGGCTCCAGTCCGATCTGAAAACCCAGCACATCCGCGTGCAGAACGCGACGGTCCGGATTGTCCCGGCGCCGTCGACGCAGGCCATGACCATCAAGGTCAGCGACATGGAGTACGTCGCCGGAAAGCTTCAGCACGTCGCGCTGGGATCGGTGACGGTCTCGGCCTTGCTGGAACAGACGCCCGCCTGTGCGCCGGTGAGCCTGCAATACAATGGCAGCGCCGCCCCGGCGCGGACTCGGCTGAGCTTCAGCAATATCGACTTATCGCAGCTTCACCTGGCGAAGCTGCTGAGCCTTCCGGTCAGCAGGCTTTCAGGCCGATGCGGCGGATGGATCGACCTGGCATTCGACCCCGACAGCACTACCGGGCATCTGCCCTTCGAGGTGGACCTGTCGGTTGAGAACCTGGACGTTCAGCCGCTGCAAGGGCGGCGCCTTCCGCCGGTGCCCCAGGCGGGCCTGAGCGTCAAGGCGGTGTACCACCTCAACGGACTGCTGGAGGTTCTCGAGGGCAAGGTGGCGCTGCCGGGCATCGACGTGCGCGGCAAGGCCAGCATCATGACGCGCGCCGGCGGCGAGGCGCTGGGCGACATCGACTCGCTGGAGATCAGCGAGGGCATCGTTCACCCGGCGCGCCTGGCGGCCTTGCTGAGCGGTCGCAGCGATTCGCTGGGCGAGTTGGCGATTTCCGGCCCCGTCCGCGTCGGGCGATTGACCATTTTGCACGAGGGTCCGCGCGTGCGCCTCGCGGCCAACCTCAACGCCTCCGACGCCGAAGTGGCGTACGGCGCCGACGTGCTCAAGGTCGCCGGGCGCCGGGCGCTGCTGGACGTCGAGGCCACGCTCGATCAGCGCACGGCGGCGATCGACCTGGAACTGGTCCGCCTGTCCCTGGGCGGCAACAGCCTCATCGCCCGCGGCACGCTGCCCGACGCCCGAGCCGCGATGGAGCAGATCGCCCACGAGGACGGGCCGGTCCTGAAGGCGGTCCTGGCGCACCTGACAGCCATGAAGCTGCGGGGCGAATGGGAGATCCACGACACCCAGTCGCTGCTGGACATGCTGGGGGCTCGCCTGCGCAAAGAGTGTGAGATGGACCTGCAGGGCTCGGCCACGGGCAAGTGGTATCTCCAGCCCTCGGCCGACATCGGCCTGCACATTTCGGCCGACGTGCCGGGCTCGACGCTGCTGATGATCGGCCGGCGCGTGGCCAAGCCACCGGGCCAGCCCTTGCGCCTGACGATGGCGGCGGGGTTCGACCTTGGCAGGACCGCCTGCACCAACATCAGCCTGGACGCGACAATGGGACCGGCTCGCCTGGCGCTGGACGACGGATTCGTCTCACTGATCGCCGACAAGGACGGCATGATCGCCGCCGGGGGCAAGTTTTCGCTGACGGGCACGCGAACCCTCCTGCAGTGCGTGCCCGACCGCCCCGAGTGGCTGCGGGTCATCGACGGCGACTTCACCGCAGCCTGCAAGCTGCAGATTCGGCCCCAACGCCGCAGCGTGCAGGCGGAGGTGGCGTTTTCGAATATGAACGTGTACGGACATCCCTCCGTGGACGACCAGCGTACTGCCCGGGAGAAGCCCTGGCAACTCCAGGGCGAGATGAATATCGACGCGACCCTGATGTTGAAAGACTCCGCGACGCTCGATCTGTCACTGGAGTGCGACGCTGACGCGATGTCGTTCGACACCGGCGGCCCCCTGCCCCGGCGCAAGCCCGCCGGCGTGCCCGCGAGGCTGCGGATGGACGGGCGGCTCGTGCGGGAAAAGGGCACAGCCGCCGTGACGCTCAACTCGCTGAACCTGGTGATTGGCGGCAGCGCGGTGCGCCTGGGCGGAACGGCCCTGTTCACCGAGGCCTCGGCGCCGCTGGCGCCGGTTCCGGCCGCCGTGGACTCGTATCATGTGAACCTCCACACCACGTGCTGCCTCGACGAGGCGCTGCTGGACCTGGTGCCCGAGCTCAAAGGCCCCGTGGCCGAGCATCGCCTCAGCGGCGCGATCGACACGCACGTTCTCCTGTCCGACGCCGGCCAGGGCGCCCGACTGAACGCCCGCATTGACGCCGAGACACTGGCCGTCGATTCCGCCATGTTCGGATTCACCAAGCCCGCCGGTCTGGCGGCGATGGCGAAGATGCAAACCGCCTTCGGGGCCGACGGGCGAAGCTTCGACCTGACCTCGCTGGACCTTCAAGTGGGGTCGCTGCGCGTCAGCGCCAGCGCTGTCGGGGCGCTGAAACCCCCGGGCGCCGGCGCCCTGCCCGAGGCGGCGCCCCGGGAGGTGCATCTGACGGCCTCGGCGCCCGATGTGGCGGCGCTGGGGAGCCTTATGGGCAGTGTCAGGCCCTACCTGCCCTGCGGCGACTTTTCGCTGCGGATGCACTGGCGCGACGATCATGGCGGCGTCCTGCCGCAGGTTGAACTATTCAGCCGCGGGTTGAGCATGCGGGTGCGGGGCAAGATGGTCACCCTCAAGGGTCAGATGATCGCCCAGAACGTCCGCTCCGACCGGGCGCTGCAGAACATCACCGTCGAACGCCTGACGCTGGAACCGCTGGAGATTTCACTCGAGAAAAACTCCGCCACCCTGGTGGCGGACCTGGAGAACCTTCCCGACAAACCCGCCGGCACGTTCACGCTGCTGGCCGGCGACATCGACGCCGATGAGTTGACCGAATGGATCGCCGGCCCGCCCGACGCGCCGACCTCGCAGCCGGCGGCCTTGACGGCGGCGGAATCGGCCGCCCTCGCCCAGCGCGCCGGGGAGCTGATCGCTGCAAAGACGCCCCGCCTGCTGGCCTGGAATCTGTCAGGCCGCGCCGAACTGGACCTTCTACGGATGACCGACGCCAATACCGGGAAAGTGTTCCAGCCGCGGCAGGTGACGCTATGGGCGTCGCTGTCGAAGGGGCTGTGCAAGGTGAATTACGCCGCCTCGCTGTCGGGGGGAACGCTGGCGGTCGACTACGCGGTGCATCTGGACGACACGACGCCGCTGGTCAGCACGCGACTGTCGCTCACCAGCGCGGTGGCCACCGATACCGTCCAAAGCCTGCTCAAGAGTTCCTTCCCAGGCAACACCGTCGAAGGCACGTTCACCCGCACCGAGGACAGCACCCTGCCGCTGAGAGACCTCGTCGCCTCGGCAATCGACAGCCGCTACCCGCTGCACCCGCGGGGCGTGGCGCAGACAGTGGCCCACGACGGCGTCGTTCGCGGGCGAGCGGCGCCGATGTTCGTCACGCGCGTTTTTCCGGGTCTGAATCTCACGCAATACCCCTACCGCCGCATGACCGGCTTTGCCGAGCTTCGCGAGGACGGCACGGTGGTCAACGACCTGATCTTCGACGGGCTCAAGTATGACCTGTACATGGAGGGCGTCACCGACGCCAACGGAGTCGGGCAGTACCAGGTCGGGCTGATTCTGCTGGGCACGCCCCAGAGCGCCGACTTCAACCACCGCTATCGCCAGGGGCGCATCCCGATCCTTAAGTCCAAGGCCCGCGTCGTCAAGGGGCAGATGCTCGACGAGGAAGTCACCTACCCCTGGCCCAACGAATCGCTGTTCACCATGTTCCTCGACAACAACATCTTCTACCGCATCTGGCTGAACTCCCGAGCCAAGCCCGCCGCGGGGGACGAGTCTGATCATGCTGCAAAATAAGAAGGAACCCTTCGATCACCCTCGCGGACTGCGGCCGTTGCTTCGCAAGGCCACCTGGGGCAAGACCGCGTTGCCCATGACGATCAGCGCTGTCCTCTTCGCCGCCGTCTGCGCATTCCAGCAATATCTCACCAGCGGACGCTGGATCAACTTCAGCGCCATGGCGTACCTGCAGGACGTCAAGAAACCCATCGGGCACATCCTCCTCAATCCCCTGCCGGTGCTGCAGTATCCATGGATGATCCTCATTACCGGCCTGATCCTGGCGATCCTGGTCTTCGTCCCGGTCATCGTCGCGGTGCTCTACCACCTGCGATTCGCGGCCATCTTCATCGTCATCCAGGCGGTCGTCTCCCACACGCCGGTGCTGGCGATGGTCTCGGCGGTGGGATGCCTGCTGGCCGCCCGCACCCGCCTGCGAAGCGAGATGCCTTTCGTCGCCGCGATCCTGGGGCTGATCCCCGCCGCGGCCTACCTGCACCTGATGGGCTACCTCGGTCTCAACACCGCCACCGTCATGTCGCTGCAGCGATGGGTGCTGTACGCCCCGTTCCTGGTGGCGACCGTGGCCGCCGTCCTGGCCTGCGGAATGGTGCTGACCCTGGCCAGCCTCACCGGATTTCGACCCGGCGTCATCTGGCCGGTGCTGCTGGCACTGACGGCCGCCCCCGTCACCCTCTTCTACACGCAGGTCCGCGCCGACGAACTGGACTACCGCCTGCTGATCGAGGGCCTTCCGGCCGGCGATGCGCTGCTCGAAACGCGCAAGTTCAGCGACTGGCTCAAGGCCAGCAACGCCCAGGGTCTGACCGGACAGACCCTCGAGAATCAAATCGAGTCTGACCTCAAAGCCCAGAGGTCCCGGATCTTTCAAAGCTGCAAACAATTTCTGGAATCGCACCCCGCCAGCCGCCGCGCGCCCGAGATCCTCTGGGTGCAGGCACAAGGCATGAGCCTGCAGGTCGACCGCCAAGCAATGGCCGCGGGACTGCTGGCCTATACCTCCACCTGGCCCCTGCAGGGATCCGCCTCCGACTTCACGCGACTGGTGCAGAGTTTCCCCTCCTCGCAACAAGCCGCCCTCGCGCGGCTGCAGCTTGCCCAGTTGGACTTGAGGAACGGCAAAGCCGACGCGGCCATCGAACACCTTCTCGATGCCCAGAAGAGGCTCGCTGCCGCCGTCCTGAACACCCGACCGGAAGCCCGCGAAGCGGACATCTTCGTGCCCAAGGCCGTACTCCCCAGCACCACCTACCTGACCGACCGCCTGTTCAGCGCCAGAAGACTCATCGCCGTCATCCAGCAGGGCGGCGTTGTCACACGGTCGGGAACCGGCCCCTGGCAAGTCGATCCGCAGGCCGCCGCCGCCCTGGGGGCATTCCTTCAGGTTGATCCTTTCTCGCCGGAATACCGCAAGGCAATGCGAGAGCTGGCCGTCGCGCACGCCGCCAGTTCCCTCGGACCTTTCCTCCGGCTGCAAGCGGCCAAGGCCGATCTGGCCACGCCCGGTCAGCCGCCCGCCGCCGTCTTGCATGCGGCCAAAGACCTGCAGGCTCTTGCCTCGGCGCGTCCGCTCGACTACCTTTCCGCCGAAGCGAATTACGCCCTGGGACGCCTGCATGCGGAACTTCCGCCCGACCTGGAAGGCAAACTCCAGGAGCGAGAGTACTATGAGATCGTTGCCCAGGGACCGGTAAGCTTCTGGGCGCGGATGGCCGGAGACGCACTGGCCTCGATGGCGCCGGACGACGTATCGCCGGGCGAAGACCCGACCGAAGACACAGCGGCCACTACGGCGCCCGCGTCGGCCTCGGCCCCGGCGTCCTCGTCGGCCCACTGATTGGGATGGATGAATGGAGACCATGACACAACACAGCGACGCCGGCGGCCCGACGGCCAGACCCGTGAAGGTCCTGATGCTGACCGCCACCGTCGGGGCCGGACACAACTCCGCCACGGCGGCGATCATGGAAGCCCTCAAGCACTCCCCCGTGCCGCTGCAGATCGAGAGGCTGGACCTGATGACGGTCGTGCCGCGGTGGTTTCGCGCGTATTACGCCAGCGGCTACGAGGTCGTCATGACCCACATGCCCCGCCTGTACGGGGTGGGGTATCGCCTGACCAATCACCCCCACGGGGCGCGGCGCGGCGTCATGGAGAGCCTGCGGATGGCGATCGAGCGCCTGGCCATGCGCAAGCTGGCCCGGCGCCTGGTCCAGGACCCGCCCGACCTGATCGTCAACGCGCACTTCCTGGCCGCACCGATGATCGGGCGGATGATCCAGGCGGGGCGGCTGCCCACGCGGCAGGTCACGATCGTCACCGACGTCGAGGTGCATCGCATGTGGTATGCCACCGGCGTCGAGCACTGGTTCGTCGCGTCGGACTATTCCGGGGCCTTCCTGCAGAGGTGGGGTATCGACCCGGCCGCGATCACCGTCACCGGCATCCCCATCCATCCCAAGTGGAATGAACCCCTCGACAAGGACCGGATCCTCAGCGAGTGGCAGCTACCGCGCGACAACCCCATCGCCATCCTGACCGGCGGCACGGAGTTCACCATCGGGCCCATCGTCGATATCGCCCGGGACATCCTGAAGACCTGCCCGCAGGCATACCTGGTCGTGCTGGCCGGGCGCGACAAAAACCTTCTGGGCGAGTTGTCGAAGATCGCGGCCGCCGAAAGCCGCCTCAAGCCCGTCTCGTTCACCGATCGCTCGCACGAGCTGGTCGAGGCCGCCTCCGTCATGCTGACCAAGCCCGGCGGCATCACCACCACCGAATGCCTGGCCAAAGGCGTTCCGATGATTCTGATGAACCCCGTTCCCGGACACGAGGGCGGCAACGCCGAGTACTACCAGCGCCAGGGCGCCGCCATCGTCGCACGCGGGCAGGAGCAGATCGTCTCGGCGCTCAAGACCCTGCTGGACAACCCCGACCGCCTCGCCGACATGGGCCGAAAGGCTCGCGCCCTGTCGCACCTGTCCACCCCGCTGGTCGCCCAAGGCATCATCAACCGCTGCAAGGAAATCTACCAAAACAGTAACCAGTAATCAGTAACCCGTGTGCTCGAATGGCGTGGCGGATTGGATAATGGATGGATGGATGGATGGATGGATGGATGGATGTCGGGTGGCATGGCGACACGCGTTTCTGTTTCTAGCGGGTCGCCATGGCGTTCTTCTCGTCCTCGTCGTCGTCCTCGTCCTCGTCGTCGGTTTTTTCTTTTTAGTCTTTGAACGAACCGCCATAATATCCCCGCACAAGGAAGTCCATTGAACGCAAGGACGCGATCATGAAATCAATCCACATCGTTGAGCAGTCGCTGCCGATGGCATGGGAGAAGGCGGTCCTGGCCTGCTGGCACGTGGGCGACGCATTCCCCACCGAGTATGACAAGCCCGGCGACCCGGCCAGCCGCGACGTCACCGCCACCATCCACGTGACCGCCCCGTTCGACGAGCCGCGAATCCACCGAGCCTTTCCCGGCGGGCTCGACGACCTCGAAAAATACCGCGCCGAAATGCTCTACGGCGTCCATGACCACTGGATCGACCCCGCGGCAGGCAAGTGGGAGTACACCTACCACGAACGCCTGCGTGAGTATCGCGTGCCGGGCCTGACCAACCTCTTCGACCAGATCGAAGGCGCCGTCGAACGCCTCAAGCAGGCCCCCCACACCCGCCGCGCCCAGGCCGTCACCTGGCAGGTCTGGAACGACATGCACATCGCCGACCCGGCCTGCCTGCAGCGCCTCTGGTTTCGAATCTCCAACGGCAAGCTCCACATGAACGCCCACATGCGCAGCAACGACGCGTACAAGGCCGCCTTCATGAACATGTACGCCTTCACCGAACTCCAGGCCGAGATGGCCGCACGCCTGGGCATCGCCCCCGGCGACTACATCCACATCGCCGACAGCTTCCACATCTACGGCAGCTACTTCGCCGACTTCGAAGGCTTCCTCAAGCTCTCGCAATCGCAGGCCCAGGCCAACAAGACCTTCACCATGGACTTCGCCCGCGAGATATTCCTGGAAGGCTGCGACAAGCTGCTAGCCGAGCCCGACATGCCCGAGACCAAAAAGGCCCTAGTCCGCGCCCGTCGCCAGCAGTTGCTGTCGCAGGCGAACTAGCCCGGATATTTCACCGCGGAGATCGCGGAGACCGCAGAGGTGTCTTGAATAACGTGGAGGTCGTAGGTCTTAGGTCATAGGCCATAGAGCAGGTCCGAGGTGACCTCCCGGCCGCAGACCTTCAACCTAAGACCACCGACCTCAGACCTAACCTCTCGTTGTACTTCCTTGCACTTTGTTGTACTTTTCACAGCGGTTTGCAGGGAAGCGCAACCTTCCGCCCTGGCGGCGTAAGTGATCGCCCTAACTCTTAACATCTATTACACAACGACTTATATAGACACCCAATGCCAGTGCCATCGGAGGCTCCTGAACACCTTGCCGCCGGTTCCACAGACATTGAACGCAAGTCGCCGCTCCGGCGCTATGGCAGAGATTGCGTCTTCACCTTTGCCCGTCGGGCGCGATGCTCTTTGAGCAACTGCATGATTTCCCTGCCGGCGTTGAAGGTGGCGGCCTCCACCAGCGGAGGCACATATCCGTCGCCGCCGCCGTGGTGGCGAGCATAGTGGAGGGCTTGGTCGCCGCCCAGACCCGCTCCGCGTTCCAGCAGCAAGGCCAGAGCGTCTTTCTGCTTGTAAAAGATCGCAGATGACACAATGTGTCGGTCCGGCGTCACGCCCTGATCCAGCAGCAGTGTCATGATCTCGATGCGCCCGTGCATCGCCGCCACTCGCAGAGGCGTGTAGTCGACCCCGGAAGGATCTTGCCCCACGCGCGCAAGTTTCGGATCGGCCTTCAACATTGCTCGAACCTGGTCGGTGCGGCCCAGGGCGCAGGCGGACAGAATATCGACCTCTGCACCACGCTCCAGCAGCAGTTTCGCGGTTCGATCGTCGGCAAACCACAGCAGGGGGCGGTCCCAGTGGTCCAGGCCCTTAGGATTGGCGCCCATCGCAAGGAGCGTCTCCACATATTCCGGCACCGCCGACTCTGCAACTCCGGCCAATGCCTCATTCAGCGCCTGCTGCGTATGGCCCTTCTTCTTGTGGTAGTCCATGAACAGCTTGAAATTGCAGGACAGCGCATTCTTGTCATGATGGGGCATCGCCTCGATGAACTTGCCGTCTTCGGGAGCATCGGCTCCCTGCGACAAAAGGAACCGGGCCATCTCCACCTGCCCCGCAGAAATTGCTTTGGGCAGAGGCGGCCAGCCGCCGCTGTCGCTGATATCTGCCTCGCCGTTGATGTCGGCGCCTTTGGACAGCAGGAGGCGCGCCATCTCGATGTCGCCGGCCTCGGCGGCACGGTTCAGCGCGGCACAGGGAGGTTTGACATTGGCGCCTCTATCCAGCAGCAGCTTGACGGTCCGACGGTGGCGATACTGGGCGGCGTATTCCAGGCAGTCGCTGTCGCGGCGCAAGTCATAGCCGCGGGCGAGCAGCAGTTCGATGATGGCATTGCGCCCGCCGGAAGCAGCCTCTCGCATGAGCGCCCCCCACGGCCCGGGGCCCGCATCCTCTTCCGCGTCGCGGGCGGCAGGCAAAGGATTGGCCGTCATATACGCCGCTACCGCATCGGCCATCCCCAGCCACGCCGCACACTCGGGGTTGGGCTTTGCGCCGCGTTCGATCAGCAGCCGCGCCTCCGCTTCATGCCGATGACGATGCGCCCACCCCAAGGCATCCATGTCTTCCCAGCTCAGCCTGGTAGTCCCGGAGCGATTGGCATCCAGAATCCGCCGCAGGTCGTCCAGCCTCCCCAGAGCGGCCGCCGAGACCTCGTCCAGCTTTGCCCCGCGACCCAGCAGCATCGCGACCATTGGAGAGTCGGTTCCGTAACCGCAAGCCGCAACTCGTAGCGGCGGCACCGCGCCGGCTGGATGCACTTTTGCCCCTCGCGACAGGAGCGTCTCGACCGCAAGGGTCAAGTAATAATCGCTCGCGGCCCAGCCCAAAGGGGTGCGCCCGTCGGTAACCGCCTCGATATTGGCTCCATGGGCGATCAACAAGTCCACCGTGTCGGCGAACCCCGACGCTGCCGCATAGTACAGCGCCGTGCGGTGGTAACCGTCCTCCTCATCGACCTTCGCCCCGCGAGCCAGCAACAGTGCAACGATGTCGTTGTACCCGCCGCAGGCGGCCGCGTGCAGCGCGTCTACTCTTACGTCCGCCAGACCGCTCACCATTCCGCCCGGTTTGGCGCCTCGGTCCAGAAGCGATTTGGCCGTCTGGGCCAGACCGCGCTCGCACGCCCACAGAAGCGGAGCGCCGCGCGAGCGGTCGGCATAATTCGGGGCGGCGCCGGCGGCCAGGAGAATGTCCACCGCTTTTTGCCCCAACAGCAATCGCTGCCCCATCGGGCCCGGCGGCGATGTCGCTGAAGTGGAGATGGCGGTTGTCAGGGGCGTGCGGTTCATCCCGTCGGAGGCATTGAGGTCGGCCCCGGCGGCAATGAGCAGACGGACGATTTCCAGGCGGTTTTCTATTGAGATGCCGTGGAGACCCAGGGAATTGCACGCACCGGCCAGGACTGACGGATACCCGAGCCGAGGCTTGCGCGCCAGCAGGACCTTGACGCACTCGACCTGCGCATTGTTGACGGCCAATGCCAGCAATCCGTAACCGCAAGGCGCAGTGGCGTTGGCGTCGAGGCCGTCTTTCAACAGCGCCTCCAGCCGGCGCGCATCGCCGGCGACAATCGCTTTCTCTGCCTGCGACAGCGCGCTGTCCGGTCCTGTGGCCGGGGCAGTGTGCGGCCTGGTGGAGGGTTGGCCAGAGGCCGGTTGCGTCGCCGCCGGCAGCGCAGTGGGATCGGCCGGATACCGGTAGATGGGGCGTTCCCCGGAGAACGCAATGCTGCTGGCAGCACATACGACAAATACTACGACAAGCCGAAGGAGATACATGGATTATTCCTCACGCACCGCACCTATCCCAAGACAGGCTTACTGCGTTGTCTGCAGTCCCTGATAATCTCTTCCAGATGTTCAAGGACGTGCTTCCTTACTTCCTCACTATCCTCATCCTTAAGGGACGCCCATTTCTCACCCAGAATCACGCTGAGCAGCTTACGAAGGGCGGGCTTATCCAGCAACCTGAACGTTTCGTCAACCTCGGATGCTCGGCACGAGCTGCCGATTGCCAGGGCAATATCTTGCCTTGAATCGCTTCTGAAGGCCTCGAGCAGGAACGGAAATGCCGCAGGGTCGCCGATCTCGCCCAGCGCTCTGGCAATCGCTGATGAAAGCTTGGCTTTTGGGGTGTGTGCTGCTATTAAAGCCGGCACAATACCCGCGCCTGCAGCCAGAACTTGTCCACGATATGGATTTGGAAAATCGGCTGAGTTCTTGGGAGGCTGCCAGTTGACATAGTTGCTGACCAATTCTGCTGTCGTCGGGACTGACGACGCGGTTGCGGGTCTTCTACCTGAGCACGAAGTGGCAGCAACGGCGCCCATCGCCGCAAACAGCGCCAGCAGCAGGGTAGAGCATAGAATGCGCGTTCTAGAAGCGAGTTTAGATTTCATTGCCGCGTCCCTTCGCCTGCCGACTCGGCGGGTGTATAGCTTTGACGCGCAGAAGGCATTCGAGTTCCTTTCGTGCGGCAATCTTTGACGAAGTGCAGAATCAGATTGCCTATCCGTGTCATTGGGACCGATAATGACGCCACGGATTTCTGGGTAATGTCGAATCCCTGCTGGTCAGACGAGATGATTTCACTGTAGAGGAGCAACGCGATGTCCATTTCCGTTACCGGTCCGGTCGGGCAGGCGATCGATCGCGCGCGGCTCATGACGTTTCGGCCGTTCGATATCTCCCGTTGGTTTGTGCTGGGCTTCGTCGCCTGGCTGTCGACTCTGGGGGAAGGCGGTGTCAACTTCAACTTCTCGGGCCCGGGCGAATGGGGTG
Source organism: Planctomycetaceae bacterium (assembly GCA_039680605.1). Taxonomy (NCBI): domain Bacteria; kingdom Pseudomonadati; phylum Planctomycetota; class Planctomycetia; order Planctomycetales; family Planctomycetaceae; species Planctomycetaceae bacterium. The sequence goes on from JBDKTA010000009.1 coordinate 26,466, forward strand.
GCGATGGAGGCGGGACAGCATTTGACGAAGTCGGCAACTGGATCTCGGCCAACCTGACATGGGTCATCGTACTGGCCGCGATTGCAATGGTCTTGGTTCTGGCAGTCGCCCTGGCGATCTCCTGGCTCAAGAGCCGGGCGACATTCATGTTCATCGACAACATCGCCTGCAACCACACCCCTGCACAGATCGCCCGGCCGTGGCGGGCATTCCGCGCCCAGGGCAACAGCCTGTTGCTCTTCTGGCTGTGCCTGGCACTCATCGCAACGGCGGCCGTGCTGGTCATCGCCGCGCTGTGCTTTCTGATCTGTCTCCCGGACATCCACCGGCGGGAATTCGGCGGCTCGGCCATCGTGGCGATCCTCGTTGGCGTGGTGCTTCTCCTGGCTGTCTTCTTCATCGTCGCCGTGATCTCGGCCTGCACGAGCAACTTTGTCGTCCCCCTGATGTACCTGCGCCGCTCGAGCACTTTGACGGCATGGCGGGAGTTCCGCCTCACGATGCTCCCGGGCAACGCCGGGGCGATCGTGCTTTTCTTCCTGATGAAGATCGCTATGGCAATGGCGGTCGGGATCATCTCGCTGGTGGCCGGCTGCCTCACCTGTTGCCTGGGCTTCCTGCCGTACCTCAGCGCCGTCCTGACGCTGCCGCTGCACATCTTTCTGCGGGCCTATTCGCTTTACTTCGTTCAACAGTTCGGCCCCGGCTACAACATCATAAGCGAGCCTCCCGCGGCCGGCTTTTCCCCCCCACCCCCCGGCCAGCCGACCGCGCCCCCGACCCTGCCGCCGCCATCGAAATGGTAGGGCCAACGCAGACAGGAACTCGTGCGAAGCAAGCTCCGCCGCCAACGCGGCACTTTGGCGGCGGGTCCGGCCGGCGGAGTATCGACAACAGCGGCGCCCCGCAGACCTCGCCCCCTTATCTTCTTAACGAGTCATCAGGGCCATCGGAAGGGAAAACCAGTTCTCGTATTTCGCGGACTATTCGTCCGGCCAGACGGCCCAGCAGGTAGAAGAACCCACCGGGCACCTGCCAACGCTTGTATGGCTTGCCGGGCGGGCCCAAGGCGACCGCGACATCCCCGCAAGGGTTCGATGCATCATACGGCCAGATTCTGCCACGGACCCTGACGCTGTAGCGAGCATCAACGCCCACACCATAGATGTTGCAGAATAACTCTGTAGCAATTTGTGCCGCACGTTCGGGGCCTTCATCACACTGGCATACAAGCCTGTCGACAAATGTGCCGTCTACCACATGAAAAGCACAGGCGATTCCCTTGTGTTGCAGGCGCTCCAGGAAACCTTGTGAATGTGGACTAACGGACCTGGCATCATCCGCAATTACCATCAGTCGTATCCGAGGGGGGCCGAAGGCAAATTCTTTGCGCAGTCTCACTGCCTTCCCGGTAGTTTTCTCTGAAATAATCATTTCCGAACCGGACTCGCCTCTCTTGGCCAATTCCCCGAAATGTGCCGCAAACTCGTCGGGTTTAACGCCCGTGTATATCAGAGGATGTAGCCTTTCGACGATATGCCAGAAGAGGCTATGGAGCGCCATGCATGCAACAATGACTGCCAGAATCAGGACTACTTCCATCATGCTGGTCCTCAGCTAGTTTCTGGATCCCACGCTCGTGGAAGCAAAGGAACTCTTCCGCTATACCGCCGTCAGCGCCGGGCCGTCGAGGTCGATCGCTACTACCGTGTCGGGCGACAGGCGGTCGCGTTCGCTTACGGTGACGCGGAGGGTGTCGCCGGCGGTGCTTACGTCGACGCTGGCGGCTGTCAGGCTCGTCGCGGCGGTGATCTTGTGTTTCGGGGCCGGCAGGGTCAGCGTGTTCTCCGGCCAATCGAGAATGTGCAGGTAAATGCGGTTGCCCTTGCAAGTGGCGCAGCCCCACCCGGCCGGGGCGTACGGGCCGCCCATTGTGGCGTAGATGCTATCGCCGGCCTGCTGGAGAAAGCGGCCGACCTCGGCAAGGCGGTCGACTTTGCGCTGCTCGATATCGCCGTCGGGGCCTGGGTCGAGGTTGAGCAGCAGGTTGCCGCCGCGCCCGGCCGTTCCCGCTAGCAGGTGGATGACGCCCCGCAGAGTTCGCATGTCCCATCCGGGGCGATAGCCCCACGAACCGGTCAGCGTGTCACAGCGTTCCCACGGGCGGGAGTTATCAAACTGCCCTTCATGGCACTCGAAGGTGGCGTAGTCGCCCTCCCAGCCGCTGCGGGGGTTGATCACGACATCCGGCTGGAGGTCGCGCACCATGCGGTTGAGCTTGAGCGGCTCCCACAGCCACGCCGCGTCGCTATCGTCCTCGGGGGGCTTGCCGGTGTTCCAGCCGCCGTGGGCCAGCCAGCCCCCGTCGTACCAGAGCACGTCGATCTTGCCGTAGTTGCTCATCAACTCGCGGACCTGCGTGTAGCACTGCTGCTTCATCGCCTCGGCGCTGGCGCGGTACATCGTCGGGAAGAAGTACCCCGGGAACCGCCAGTCCATCGGCGAGTAATAGATGCCCACGCCCAGCCCCGCCTCGCGGCATGCCTGGACGTACGCGGCGATGAAGTCGCGACCGGCGGCGGTCTTGACCGAGTTGAAGTCGCCGGCCTGGGTGTCGAAGAGGCTGAACCCGTCGTGATGGCGGGCAGTGAGGACCATGTACTTCATGCCGGCGTTTTTCGCCGCGGCGGCCCACGCCGCCGGGTCGAACTTGCGCGGGTTGAACTGGCCGGCGAGTTTGGCGTATTCGTCCTTGTCGATGCGTTCGTGGAACATGGCCCACTCGCCGCGCCCGAGGATCGAGTACAGCCCCCAGTGCAGGAACATGCCGAACTTGGCATCGCGCCACCACTGCAGCTTCTCGACAGGCAGCTTGAGGGAATCGTCTACGATTTTGTCACCGGTGGCCATGGTTTCTCTCCAAGAAGTGCGGGCATTATCCATTTCCAATTTCCAATTGGCAATTTCCAATTTGAGGACAGGCCAGCACATAACAAGTGTGAGCGTTCCTCCCGATCAAATTGGAAATTGAAAATCGGAAATTGGAAATGCTTTTGGCCGATTTCCAATTTCCAATTGGCAATTTCCAATTTGAAGACAGGCCAGCACACAACACGTGCGAGCGTTCCTCCCCGTCTAATTGGAAATTGAAAATCGGAAATTGGAAATGCTTTTGGCCGATTTCCAATTTCCAATTGGCAATTTCCAATTTGAAGACAGGCCAGCACACAACACGTGCGAGCGATCCTTCCCGTCAAATTGGAAATTGAAAATCGGAAATTGGAAATGCTTTCACAGCACCCCGCGCCGGGCGGACGAGATGACTTTCTCGACGCTGTCGGCGTGTTTCCACTGCAGGAAGCGCCACCAGTCGTGCATGTCGAGCGGGGCGGCCATGCGCGCCCGCAGGGCGTCGTCGTCTTCGCCGGCGGCGATGCCGGCCTTGGCCTGCTGCTGCAACCACTGGAAATACTCGCACCAGCGCCGCAGGTGCTGCACGCTGCACATCGGCCCGTGGCCGGGCACGATGGCCTGGGCGTTCATATCGATCAGGCGGCCGTACGTCGACAGCAGCAGATCGCTCGTTTCGCGTCTGAGCCGCCGCGTCAGGGGGATCAGCCCCCAGCCGAAGATGTCGCCGGTGGCCAGCACGCCGTCGGGCTCGACCAGCACGACGCAGTCCTCATCGGTGTGGCATCCGGCCAGGGGCAACATGCGCACCCGTCGGCCGGGGCCTTCGAACGTCAAGCCCTGCGGGGGAATGGTCGTCGTGTGACGATTGACGATCGTCGCTCCCGCCGCGGCGAAGGCCTCGTTGAGGGCCACGTGATCGTAATGCGTGTGCGTGTTGAGGACGTGCGAGATCTTTCTGTCGCCGGTGCTGGCGGCGATGGCGGCGAAGACCTCCTTCGCCAGATGCGCTTCCTCCAGCGCGTCGACGACAATGATCGATTCGCCCGTGTCGATCCACGTCAGATTGTCCACCGCCAGGCGCACCCACACGCCTTCACTGATGCGCTGCACGGTCGGCGTCAAAGCCGGATCGATGTCCATTCAGGTCTCTCTGGTCCGCAAGGGTTATCGCGCCGCTTCTATTGTACGCCGATTCGCCCGCGGCCGCGCGTGGCTGGGGCGATTTTTGCCGCCGCGGCAGTCGACTCCGCTGGAGTCGCGCCGGCGTATCCGGTAACATTACGGCTATGAAGTACGGGACATTCAGCGGCGGTATCGATCTGCCTCACGAGAAGTACGCGACGCAGGATTCGCCCATCGCGTCGTGGCCGCATCTCGATCGCCTGCAGGTTCCGCTGGCGCCGTGCGGTCGCGGGGCGGCTGAATGCATCGTCGAGACCGGTCAGCGTGTGACAGCCGGTCAGCGGATCGCGCGGGCGCTGGACAACACGTCGCTGGACATTTTTTCACCCGCGGCGGCGCAGGTGACCGGAATCACGACCGTCGACGTCTGCATGGGCGACCGCTTCGTGCCCTCGCCGGCCATCGAGCTGGTGGACGTGGTCGAGCCGCCGCTGCAGGCGCCGCCGGCGCCGAGCGACTCCTGGCGCAGCGCCTCGTCGGAGTCGCTGCGGCGGCGTCTGGCCGAGGGCGGCCTGACCACCTGCCGCAACCCGCTCGAGCCGCTGCACCTGTTCATCGACCGCGCGCGGATGTATCGCTGCCGAACGCTGATCGCCAACCTGATGGAGAACCAGCCCTACCTCACCGGCGACCACCGCCTCATGGTCGAGCACGGCTCGGAGATCCTGACGGGCCTGGTGATCATCGCCCGCGCCATCGAGGCCGGCGATATGATCCTGGCCGCCGACCGGCGATATACCGACTCCTACAGTCACCTGCTCCCCCTGGCCGAGTCCCTGGGCGTCACGCGCATCGCCCTGCCGCACAAGTACCCCATCGGGGCCGACCGGATCCTCGTCAAAGTGCTCACGCGCCGCGAGGCCCCGCACGGGTCGTCCCTGATGTGTACCGGCGCCGCGGTCGTCGGCGCCTGGGCGTGCGTGGCGGCGTACCGCTGGGTCGCCTGCGGGATCAGCCCCACGCACCGCGTCGTCACCGTCAGCGGCGAGCATTCGTCGGCCCACGGCAATTTCCTCCTGCCGCTGGGAACGCGCTGCAGCGACCTGGGAAACTTCTATCACCACGCCCCGCTGCATGGCGGACCAATGAACGGGTGCCTCTGCCCCGCCCGGGCCGTCGTCACCTGGGCCACCGAGGCGATCCTGTCCATCACGCCGGCGCAGGCCCAGCCGGCCAGCCCGTGCATCCGCTGCGGGTGGTGTACCGACTACTGCCCGGCGAGGCTCAACGTGTCGGCCCTTAACGACGCGTACGAACTGGGATTGCTGGACGAAGCCCGGCGCGATCACGCGACCGCCTGCGTCGAGTGCGGCGTCTGCTCCTATATCTGCCCCGCGCGCCTGCCCCTGACCGAACGGGTGCGGCAGCTTAAACGGGCGATTCACCCCGGACCGGCCGTGGCGGCCGTGGTGGGCGAATGACCGAAGCCCCAAGACCCATCGACTCGCTGGACCCGCCGCGTCAGGGCGTGACGACGGCGCCGTTTCTGCGCGCCCCCGAGGCGGCGCGGACGATCTTCATCGTGACGCTGGCCGCCGCCTGCGCGCCGCTGGTGGCGGGGCTGATCCTGTTCGGCTGGTACGCCGCCGTGGTGTCGGCTTTGTGCATCGGCTCGTGCGTGATCCTGGAACGCCTCTACTACCGCGTCACGCGAACGCCGGCATTGCTGGGTCGCACGCACGCGTACCTCACCGGCGTGTTGCTGGCGTTGACCATGCCGCCTTTCGTGCCGTGGTACATTCCGGTCGTCGCTGCCGCGTTCGCCATTATCGTCGGCAAGGCGATTTTCGGCGGCGTGGGACACTTTCTCTGGCAGCCTGCACTGGTGGGGCGAGTCGCCGTGGCGGTTATTTTTCTGACCACCCTGACGCCGACGTACTGGCCGATCCTGGCGCGAGACAAACTCCTCAACGGCGACATCCGCGCCGCCCAACGCCTTGAACGCTCCGATCAATGGTCCACCAGCGTCGCCCCCGACGGCGCCGACGCCTTCAGCATGCGCCCCCCGGCCGACATCCTTGCCGGCCTGACCAGCACCGATGACGTTCCTTACAGCGGCTTGGCGAGCATTCACCCCAAGCGGCTGCGCGTGGCCTTGAACACCTCGCCCCAGCAGCACGTGCCGCGGCTGCGCGGAGCCATCATGCCCAACCTGCCACCGCTGCGGGAGATGCTTCTGGGGACGCGCCCGGGAGGCATCGGGGAGACCTGCGCGGTTGTCATCCTCGTCGCCGGGGTCTACCTGATCTATCGCGGGTACGTGAAATGGCAGTTGCCCCTGGCGTTTATCGCCTCGGCGGCGGCGGTGGTGGCCGTGGCGCCGGTACACCTGGCCACCGGCTCGGACGGCCATGTCGCCTGGAAGTGGCTGCCGCTGGTTTTTGAAGGCGCCGATACCGGGTTTACGTACGTGCTGTACCAGCTTCTCAGCGGCGAGTTGCTGCTTGCGGCGATGTTCCTGGCGCCGGAGATGACCTCGCGCCCGGTGACCACCGGGGGGCAGGTCATATTCGGCGTTGGCTGCGGCGTGGCGGCGATGCTCCTGCGCCTCTACGTCGACCTGCCCGTCCCATGCTATACCGCCATCTTGATCATGAACAGCTTCACGCCCAAGATCGACCGCCTGTGGCGGCCGCACAGCCTCGGACAGCCCGCGTGGCGCTGGTTCGGGCGAACGCCGCCGGCGTCACGCCCCTGATGCCGCCCCCAAACGATACAAAGAAGCGGACGCTCGCACGAAACGTCCGCCTCCCCCCACTTTTGTTGCTTAGCGCCTGACGGATTTACCTGTGCTGGAATATCCCAAGCAGGCTTGAAGCCACTGCCGTGCCGCTGAGAATTAAGGCGGCCCCCAGCGCCAGAAACGCCGAGAGGCAGAGGACCGTCACATTGCCTACTCCCACCAGCGCCAGAATTCCCAGGACGATCACGCCCAGCCCCACCAGCAAGCGCACGCTCGTCGCGCCGCCCATGGCCAGGGTCTCCAGCTCATGCAGCGGCATGTTGACGCTCCTTTCGCTCTCGGGCGCGGCCAGGGTGCGGACCTTTTCTGTCGCTGCTGCGCCGACGGCAAGGGCACAGCCGAACAGCAAGACCGCCACGGGCATCAGGATAGCCGGCGCGATTCCCAGCAGCGACAGGATGCCAAAGACAATCCCGCCGACTCCAGCGAAGAACTCGACCGACATTCCCCCGCCAACGGCTGCCAGATCCTCTGATTTGCCGCCCAGAAATCCGGCTACGCGTGCGTAGCGTGCGGCAATGGCCCCGCCCTCAAACAGGAACGCGCCGGCAACCGTCAATGCCGCAATGGGCAACAACAGTTCAGGATATAAACCAGCCAGAGCGATGATGCTCAGAACGATGGCCGCCACTGCGGCTATAGCTTCCCCCAGTGAGCCTCCCGCCATTATCCCAATCGCCTTTTCGTGGCGAATGGGTTCACGTCCTACAGTAGTCATTTTTCACCGTGCCTTTCTTCGCGTGCGCATTGCGCGACGCAAGTTCTTTTACACACCATGCTAGGAACGCGATCGTCTAACCGCCAATAAGACGCGAATTGCTTCTTCCCTGCGACTTCCGGCAGGGTGGTCTGGGGGATCTTCTTAAGACATGAAAAAAGGCCAGCCTTTAAGCTGGCCCTTTTCGACCGAGGCCGACGGGATTCGAACCCGCAACCACCGGCGTGACAAGCCGGTACTCTAACCAATTGAGCTACGGCCCCAACAGGGCTATACACTATACAGGGCGTCGAGCCGGAGTGTCAAGCCGGCGCAAGCGAAAAGTGGAAATTCGCGCGCCTTGCCCCCGGGGCGACCGGGGCGTCAGAACAGCCTCCCCTGCATGACGCTGCGGACCTCTTCGAAGAACTCGCCGGGCCCGCCGCCGGCGGAAACCGCCACAGGCTGGGCCGACGATTGTTCCGTCTCGACCGTGGGCTCCGCTGCCACCGCTTCCTTGCGAAGGAGTTTCGAGGCGTCGGAGATATACGTGCCCGCCCGGCCGCGCCATCGCCAAGGGCGAGGCATCCGTGCGGCCGTCAGATGATTCAGATACGCGTCGAGTTCGTCGTCGCGGAATTTCGAAAGAAACTCCGCTTCGGCGGTCTGGTTCAGCGACAGAATCTGATCGATCAACTGGCGTTTGGTCATCCACACACCTCGGCAATTCGGGACAACTAGCCCAAGTGAGAGTATCGGCCCCTAAGGCACGCGGACTTTAGGCGCACCGCCCGCCTTACTGAGAAGGCTTTCGTGGCTTAAGAGCAAGAAAGTAGACGACGGTCAGGCCGGCCAGGATGCATCCCAGCACCGGATAGTACATTACCAGCAAGACCAACGCCACCAGCCATAGGAGGGCACCCACATAGGAGAGAATAGCTTTGCCCGGAGTAACGGCATCTGGATCGGGGAGAAGATCCGGGTCTTCCTGCGCCAATCGCGACTCATTTTCCTGCAACGGACTCTCGCAGGCAGGGCACAGCATGGTACCGTCCTCGACTGCCTGGCCGCAGATTGGGCATTTGTCCATATGACACCTGGCTTGGGGCGCCATCACCGTCCGGTCAGAAGATTGATCGCTTCGTTGCGGGTGGCGACGTTGGTCTTGAACAGCCCCCGCATGGCCGAGGTGACCATCTGCGAGCCGGGCTTCTTGATGCCGCGCAGGGTCATGCAGGTGTGCTCGGCTTCAATGATCACGCCCACGCCGCGGGCGTTGAGCTTGTCCATCAGCAGGTCGGCGATCTGGCAGGTCAGCCGCTCCTGCACCTGGGGCCGCCGCGCACATGACTCGACCACCCTGGCCAGCTTGCTGATTCCCGCGATCTTGCCGTCGGGCAGATACGCCACATGCGCCTTGCCGATGAAGGGCATCAGGTGATGTTCGCACATGGACGAGAACGGGATATCGCGCAGCACCACCATCTCGTCGTACTGCTCGGCGAAGGTGACGCCCAGATAGTCAGCCGGGTTCTCGCCCAGGCCCGCGAACAACTCCGCATACATTCTGGCCACGCGGTCGGGGGTGCGCGCCAGCCCCTCGCGGGAAGGGTCTTCCCCCACCGCCGTCAGTATCGCCCGGACAGCATTCTCGATCGCGGTCATGTCCATCTTGCTGGATTCGTCAGCCATGCTCGACTCCTCGAAAGCCCCTACCTTATACGAGCGCCGCCGCCGGGCGTCAAATCTCGATTTCAAGAGCCTCCAGCGCCCACTTCACCAGCGCCGCCTGGCCCGGCCACGCCCGCCCCGCCGCGCGGACGTGTGCAACCAACTCCCGCCGCCCGCTGTTGGCTGCGGCGATGATCGCGTTGCGAACCAACATCTCGCACGAGGCTCTGCGAGCGGCGCTGCCCCGCGTGACGCGGTCCCAATCATCATACGTCAGTTGCAGCAGGTCCTCCAGCGAGGCTGCGGCGATTGCGCCAGCCGTCGCCAATTCGCCGTCGCCCGCGCCGGCGCCGCGATTGTGCGGGCATGCCTCCTGGCAGGCGTCGCACCCAAGGACGCGCTGACCCAGGGCGGCCCGATGTGACGTTGCGATCTGCCCGCGGTTTTCGACCGTGTGGTAACTCAGGCAGCGGCGGCAGTCGACACGCCCCTGCTCCCCTATCGCCCGCGCCGGGCAGGCCTTGACGCACGCCCCGCACCGGCCGCAATGCCCGGCCAGCGGCTCGCCAGGCGGCAGAGGCAGGTTGCACAAAATCTCGCACAGCACCACGTAGCTGCCCAGTCCCGGAACGATCAGACACCCGTTGAGACCGATCCAGCCCAGCCCCGCCGACGCCGCCAGCCTGCGCTCCGACAGCGGGCAGGCGTCCACAAACGCCTTGCCTTCAAAGTCCGGGGCGATAGCCGCAATAGCGGCCATCAATCGCCTGCACCGCTGCCGCAGCACGCGGTGATAGTCCCGCCCGCGAGCATAACGCGCCACGTGCGAGTCGCCCGGTCCGGCCGGGGCGTACGAGACCGCCAGACAGATCGCGCTGCGGGCCCAGGGCGCGACCGCGGCGACGGTCCGCCGCAGCGGCAGGTGCCGCTCGAGCCAGGCCATGTCGGCATGATTGCCCTCCGCCAGCCAGGACTCGAATGTCGCGTCGTGCGGCGACGGCGCCAGCGGTGCAATGCCCATCCTGGCAAAGCCCGCCTCGGCCGCCAGCAATGCGACAGTCTGGGCGAGCTGCTGTGGAGTCTGTAAGGACATGACCGGCCGTGCTCCCCGGCCTCACTTGATGAGGCGCGCCGCCACAATATCGACATGGTCGCCCACGTCGAGCTTGTCCTGGCCGAACTCGACGCGGATCGTCAGGCGTTTGACGCCGGCCAGGTCCACGCGCAGGACCTGCGGCGGCTGGGCGCTGCGCAAGCGCAGCGGCTGGCCCAGCGGTTTGTCGTCGCCCAGCACTACCAGCGTGGCGTCCGCGGCGGCGGCAGCAGCGTCGTCGATGCCCACCAGCGCCGCCAGGCGCCGGTAGCGCCCGTCAAGGTTGTAGCTCAGCGAGGTGAAGCTGTGGAGGCCGAGCCCCGAGGCGTACGTCTTCTTGTTCATGCGAAGCGGGCCGCCGGCAACGCTGCGCCCGCGACGGTACTTGAAGCCCTCGCCCAGCAGCCCGTGCTGCTCGACGGCGTCGGGGGCCAGTTCGGCCAGATCGGTCACCCGGTCGCTGATAAAGGTGATCTCCGCCACGCCCGCCGGGTCCAGCGTCAGCCGTTTGAACGCCGCGGTCTCCAGGCCCAACCCTTTGGCGTCCATCGTCAGCGACGACCAGGGCAATCGGCTTCCGTTGCGCAGGGTCACCACCCCGCCGGCGCGAGCCGGCGCCGCGGCGCCCGTCTGCCCCAGCAGCACGGCCCGGACTGTATCGCGGGCGCTGCGGCGGTCGGTGTCTTTCCAGTTGAACGTCACCTGCGCAGCGTCGATGGCCTTGACGGCGCCCTGCACCGAGACGTACCCGCCGTCTTTCTTGACGGCCACCAGCACGTCCTGGGCGCCGGCGACTATCTTGAACTCTTCGCACTTGAGGCGGATGTCCTGGACAGTCGTCCCGGCGTCGGGCAGATAGACGGCTTTAACTTGCGCGATGGGCAGTTGGACGCTGCCCACGCCCGCCACGGCCGCGGTGAGCGTCCCCTGGTCCATGGTCACGCTGTCGGCGGCGAGCTGGGCGCCGTCGAGGGTCATCACCATCGCCTTGCCGAGGCGTGCCGTGGGGTCATCGGCCTCGGCCAGGGTGATCCGCACCACCTGCTCGCGCGGCAGCGACTGCTTTGCGTCTTTGGATTGCAGCTCGACTTTATCGGCCGTCACGGCAGTGAGCGTGCCTTCGACGGTCGCGGCATCAACCATCTCCACGGTGTGCGTCGCCGGCGCCGCCCACAGCCCCGCCGCCATCATGACCGAGAGCCATACCATATGAAGCTCCTAGCGTCCGCCCTCTTCCGCCACGGCGGAGTGATAGTCGCGAATCAGATCGCGATAGCGCTCGGAGATCACCTTGCGCATCATGGCGTCGAGTTCTTCGCGTTTTCGCGGGGGCAGTTGCGACCAGTCGCCCGATTCGCTGGTATTTCGCACCGCCGCAAGCTTGCCCGGGCGGTTCACCGCCCCGGGAACGACCATGCTCTTCTGCGCCGGCGACGAGGGCTGACCGCCGCCGGGCTGCTGCCCCGAGGCCGACTGCTCGCCCTTCTGCTCGCCTTCCTTTTCCTTGGGCTTCTTGCCCGAGGAGGAGGAAGAAGATTGCTGCGACTGCTGATCCGACTGCTCCTGCGCGGTCTTGATCAGATCGTCCAGAATCGCCACGATGAGGTCTTCGGCTTCCTGGGTTTTGGCGCCAGTGTCTGCCGCCGCCAGACGCGCTCGCACGCCGCCCATCTTGGTCGCCACCGCGTTCATCGGGTCCTTATACAGGTCGGTGTACTCCTGGATCTTGTCGGCGATGAGCTTGATCTGGTCCTCGCCCAGCGTCAGCGGGTAGTTGTTCAGACAGTAGACGTACATCTCGGTGGCGTAGCGGAAGCGGTTGTCGCGCTCATAGCACTGCGCCGCGGCCAGCGCCGCCCCGGCGGCGAAACCGATCCGGTCGGGCATGTTCATCAGGATCGCGCGGTAGACGTCGATCGCGTCTTCGGTCTGGGCGGACTTCTCCAGCGCCTGGGCCGCTATGAAATGCGTCGCGGCGCTGAGATACGTCGTGCGATTCACGTCGGCCAGCGTCTTTGCCGCCACGGCGGCCTCTTTGAACTTGCCTGCCGTGAACAGCTCGTACGCCTTGCGGAAGGGCGCATCGACGCGGGCCAGCGCCCGGCAGATGCGCTCGATGTTATCCTGTTGCGTGTTGGCGGGCTTGTCGTCCAACAGGGCCTTGGCGGCCTTGATGTCCTTGGGTTCGTACAGCAGCCCCTGCGTGATCTCGGCGGCGACCTGTCGGCGCTCCTCGACCAACCGGCTGGTGACGGCAATGGCGATGAACTCCTTGAGCTGTTCGGGGGTCATCGCCTGCAGCAGGGCATCCACGTCCTGGGCGGCCGGTTCGGCCGGTCGCGTCGCCGGCACGGGGGCGGCGGCACGAGTGACCGGGCCTGCAAGGGCCGACGCGGCGCAGAGGAGTGCGGCAAGCAGTGTCCTGTTCTGGTGGGTCATCATTGTCCCCTCCCGCCGCCGGAAGTCTTGTTGAACTTCTCGGTCAGCTCTTTGGCCATGACTTCGACTTTCTTCTGACGGCCGGCGAGTTCGGCGTGCTGGGCGGCGGCCGGCTCGCTCAAAGCCTGGCCGGGGCGCTTGAGCGTTTCGAGCACGCGCGTGCGGGAATTGATCTGCACCTGCAGGGTCTTGAGCATTTTGAGCTCGGCCACCGGGGGCACGAGCGGCTCTTTGCCGCCTCCGCCACCTCCCCCGCCGCCGCCACCGCCGCCTGCAGCGGCGGCCTTCTTGCGGCGGGCCTGCTCGTTCTGCAGCGCGGCGATCATCGCCGCCAGGTTGCTCTCGATCTCCTTCTGGATGCTCTGCGTCAATTGCCCGGAGTCTTTGGTCGCCAGGCGGGCCTGGACGGCGCCGAGGTCGGTCTTTACCTCGCCCAGCACCGATGGGAACACCGCCGTCGTCGCCTCGCGTTTCAGCAGCTCGATGACCTTGGCGGTCTCCTCGGCCAGCGTGCCCTCGCCTTTGGACATCTCGGCCAGCTTGAGTTCCTCCGGGCGCTCCAGGGTTCCGGCGGCGGCTTTGACCGCCACGGCCTTGGTGTCGCGCGAGATGGTTTTCTGCCCTTCCAGGATCTTCGTCAGCAGCGTCTCGATCTTCACCAGTTGCTCGGCCTGGGCCAGTTCCTTTTCATCCTTGATGGCCTTGTCGAGTTCGGCGGCGGCCTTCTCCAGATCTTCTATCGCCTTCTTCTGCGAGCTGTTGGCGGAAGAACTGTCCTGCTGCCCCAGTTGGCCGGCGGCCTTGGACATCGATTTTGACGCCTTGGCGACCGAATCCTGTCCGGGCGCCTGCCCGCTGGGCGAGCTCTTCATGGCCTCGCCGATCTTGTCGGTCTTCTCGCCCAGTGACTGCTGATCCTTGGCCTGCTCCTGCGTGGGGCGGTCCATCTTTTCCAGGATCCGCCGCGACAGGTCTGCCACCTTGTACTGCTTGTCCTGGAGTTCTTTCAGGGCGTTCTTCTGGTGCTCGGTGGCGCCCTTGGGGTTCTGGTTGTCCAGCTTGCCGGCGGCCTTGTTCATCTCACCGGCGGCCCGCTTGAGATCGGCGTCCTTGGCGTCGAGCCCGGCCTGGGCGGCGCTCTTCTCGACCGCCTTGGCAAGGTCTCCGGCGGCCTGGGCCAGCTTCGCCTGCTTGTCGGCCAGTTGGCCGCTGGGCGTGCCCTGGCCCATCTTTCTCAAGGCGCCCGACAGGGCGTCGCGGGCGGCTTCGAGGTCGATCATCGCCTGCTTCTGGCGCTTGGCCGTCTCTTGGGCGTCCGATTCCTTGAGCGTCGTGGCGGCCTTGTTCATCTCTTGTGATGCCTGCAAAACGTGCTTGGCGGCCTTGGACAGCGCCTCGGGCGATGCACCGGCTTTGGAGATCGCTTTGCCCAGATCGGCGTCCTCATGCGCTTTGGCCAGCGACGCCGCCGCCTCCGCGGCCTCCTTGGCAAGCTTCTTCTGCGGGTCGCCCGCCAGGGGCAACTTGTCGACGGCCGACGCCTTGACCGCTTCAGTGATCCTGTTCTGCTCGGCGATGAGTCTCTCGATCTGGTCGTGGAGCTTGCCGATCTCGGCGGCAGCCGGGTCGGCCGGTGGGGCTTTCTGGGTTTCCTTTAGAAGATCTTCCTGTGCCTTGACGAGCCCCTTCATGGCCGCCTGGATCGCCGCGACGTCATCGCGGACGGCCTTGGCGTTGGCATGGATTCGCGATTCGGTTTCGAGCTTCTTCTGCTCGTCCAAGGCGCCTTTGATCTGGTTGAGCATTTTCTCCCACGCCCGCGCGCGGTCGAGGCGGTCCTGGGGGTCCATGCTCCCGTACTGGATGATCTTCCACAGCTCGGTCAGTTCCAGGATGACGCCCTGCTTGGTGTTGGCCGCCGCCCCGGCCAGACCCTTTGAGAGCAGTTCGGCCACCTTGTCCATGTCTTCGGCAATGAATGCTTTTCGCGAGCGGTCGACGGCTTCCAGGAGAATCTTGGCCGTCTGCGGTTCGGTCGCCTCGACGCGTTTGGCGACTTCCTGCATCCGGTCGATCAGGTGCGTGAACTGTCGTTTGAGCAGCTTCTCTCGCGCGGCCAGCTCCGTGCTGATCTTTGTTTTGTCGTTGGCGTCGGGGGTCGACTTGTCCTGTGCGGCGACTGTCATCACGAATATCCCCGTCACCGCCGCCGTCAGCAGCACTCGATGTGTACGTGATGTTCCCATAGTCAGACCTCGTTCAAGCAAAGTAACCGCTACGCCGCAAGCGGCGCTGCGCCCGCGCCACGTTATTTATTCCCCCCGCCGGTGGCGGGTTGCGTTGCCGGCGCGAAGATCGGCTCGGCTTCGCTTTCGCCTTCGCGATTGATCAGTTTCAGGAGCTTCTTGGACTCCTCTATGATGATACCCACTTCGTTCGCCAGTTCCTGTCGCGTCGCTTCCTTTTCCATCGCCTCGGCGATGGTCTCCATCTCGTGGCGGATGGCGTCTTGCGCAGCGGCCAGTTCGGTCACCTTGGCCCGCAGCGGCGGCGTCGGGACGGTGGATATCGCCGACAGCGCCGCGGACGTCTCGCGCAGACGCGCCGCGACCTTGCGCAGCGGGCCCACGATCGCCTCGCCGATGCGCTTCTGGTCGGCCTCGCCCGCAAGGCGGTTGCAGGCCAGTTCTTCGAGGATGGCCGCAAACCCCTCGGCCGTGCGGGCGCAGTCGCCGCTGACGCTGGTTTCGGTGCTGGCGGCGCTGGCCAAGCGCTGCGCCGCCGAGGCGGGCAGCGTCTCGTCAGTCAGGCTTGTCGCCACGGCCAACGTCCGCGCCTGCGCGTCGCTCTGGAGACCGATGGCCTGCAGGAACTCCAGGCGCAGGGCTTTTTGCCGTCCGACCAGTTCGGCCTTGAGAACCTCCGGCCGCACGATGCGCAGTTCAAAGGCGGCGCTGCGTCCGACGCCCGGTCCTCCCATGGTCACAGGCAGCGTGTCGTGCGCCTCGACCTGCAGGATGACGGTTTCGTCGGGGGCGAGTTTGAAGGCCCGCAGGTCGACGACGTGCTGGGCGCGGCGGCTTCGCTCGCCGATGACCAGGCTGGCCACGTCCTGTGCGGCCGGGGGATCTTTGCGTTTGACGACGCTGGTCGCGGCCTGCAGTTTGCTCAGGCCGTGATCGTCCTTGGCGTTGATCGCCAGGGGGACCATCGCATCGGGCGTGACGGCAGGGCCGACCACCAGCTTGCGGGCCTCGACGGTCGGGGCGTTGTCCGGACGCACTTCCACCAGGTACGTCCCGCCGCGGCGGTTGACGTAGCCGGCGGTGTCTTTCAGCGCCAGTTGCAGCGTCAGGAGGGTCGAGCGATTCTCCTGGGCCAGCGTGAAATGTCCGCTGACCTGGCGGGCAGCGTCAGGGCCCGAGGACGCGACCGTCATGTCGCTGACGCGCCGCGCGCCGCGACCTTCCAGAATAATCTGCGCGCTCTGGAGGTCCTTGGTAGCCGTGGCGGCAATCTGCACCGTCGCGCCGATCGGAACGCCCAACGACGCGACCGCGCCCGAAACATCGCTCGCCGGCGCCTTGGCATACGCCGGCGGCGTGATCGTGAACACCAGCGAGCGGATAGCCGGCGGGTCCACCAGGCGGACGGCGTGCTTGCGGCGCTGGTCGCGCCGGTCGTCGCCGCCGATGGCGTAAAAGCTGAACTCCTCGGTGACCGATCGGAAGGTCTGCACGAACCGGCGGCGGTCATCGGGATTGGGATCGACGCTGGCCTCGGTGTCGCCCACCGACGGGAACCGGGCGCACACCATCACGCTGGGCGGGCTCTCGCTGCCCTCGTCGGCTGTCACGTGGACGGCCATGTCTTCCCCCCGGACGACCAGCACCTCGTCGCCCAGGATGTTCATGTTCTCGTCGCGCACGGTCAGGTAGGTGCGCTGGGGCCAATCCACGTCGGCCAGCAGCACGTTGCGCTGGAACCATCGCGACAGGGCGTCGCCGTTCCACAGGGCGAACCCCAGCAGCAGCGCCGCGGCAGCGCCCGCGATGGCGCCGACGCGCCGCAGGTTGGCCCGCTCGACCACCGGGGCAAAGTCGATCTTGGCGGACATGGCGTGCGCCTGGTCAATAACGATCCGGACCATATCTTCGCTGGCGCCGGGCGCTGCGCCGCAAGCGGCAAACTGGACGGCGCTGATCAGGCGGTCGCACAGTTGCGGGTGCCCGCGTTCGATCAGCAGCGCCAGGTCCTCGGCGCTCATGGGAACCCGCAGCGGCGCGATCAGACGCCGCCACCCGACCACGCCGACCCCCGCCAGCGCCGCGAGCATGAAGACCGCCCGCAGCGGACGCTCCGGCGGACGCAGCAGGAAGTCCACCCCCATCGTCACGAACACCGCCGCAACCACCGCCAGCACGAGCCAGGCCAGGCCCTCGGCGGCCAGTCGGCCGCGAAGCATGCGCCGCAGCGAGCTGAACTTCTTGAGCAGATCGGGCTGTATCAGCGACTGAGCCATTAGAGGATTAGACGACCTCCAGGTGATCGCGATCCGGGAATTTTGGAAACGCCGCGGCCGGCAGCGTCTGGTACCAATACGCCGTCGAGCAGATGTCGTGCATTCCGGGATAGAACCGCCCCTCGCTGCGCCAGCCCAGCGACTGGATCGTGATGCGCAGGTCCTTCTCGAACCGCACCGGGTCCATCACGTGCCAGCGGTACATCGCGTGGCGATGCTGCGAAAGATACGTCCCGTTGGGCCGCAGGACCTGGTGCATTCCGCCATAGGGTCCGGTGTAGGTGACGTACTGGCCGTCGACGTCCCAGTTGTAGGCGCCCAGGAAATAGTCTTCGGTGCCCGTGCCGCAGATGGTCGGGAACTCGCCGTCGCCGTCGATGTAGAACTTGATCTCGCCCTCGCCCCACCAGTTGCTGGCGTTGATGCCCCAGCCCATCGACGTGCCGACATACTGCCCGCGGCCTTTGACGCCGTCGACGATCGTGTAGACCTCGCCGTACGGCAGCGGGTTGACGCGGCGGTACTGCGCGTGGAAGTACGCGCAGTCGTCAGGCACATCCGTCAGCGTGTAGTTGATCTGGTAGTAGGTCGTGCGACCGTCGCTGGGGCTGATATTCTCCAGCGTCATGCGGCAGCGTTTGCGGAAGGGCATTTCCCAGAAGCAGTTCAGCGCCCGGTTGGGGTTGACGCACACCGGCAGCGAGTTGATGTGAACGTACGGGCCCTTGTGGCAGTAGTCGTCGGGGCGGAACCAGTGCATCCCGAAGAAGTCCGGCAGCGGGCACTCGACCGAGGGGGTGTCCTGGCCTTCCCAGTAGATCCGCAATATCAGGTCGCGTCCGACGTAGCCGGCAAGCCACATGCTCTGGATCGCGCCGCTGCCGGTGATGTCCGCCAGCGTGTAGGTGGTCTTGGGGGGGATCGTGTGGCACGGCGCGCACTTCCACCCCAGTCCCAGTGTCGACGAAGGGTGCCCCGGCGAAGGCTCGGCCATCGCCCCGCAGCCCTTCTCGCCGGTAAGATTCTCTGCCGAGATCGACCGGCTCTTGGCCGCACTCAGCCGTGAAAGATTGCCCAGGTTCATTCCCAATCCATTGAAACTCATCATCTTCTCCCGTAGCACGGGCGTCTCGCCCGTGAGTCTCACGGGCATCCTGCCCGTGCTCTTATCTGTGTGGCATGGGCGTCTCGCCCATGTTCTTTCTTCGTGGCATGGGCGTCTCGCCCATGCTCTTGCTCTTCTCTTCTTCCTCCGGCGGGCGAGACGCCCGCCGGATGCATGGGCGAGACGCCCATGCCACACAACCATGCACGGGCAAGATGCCCATGCTACTACGCCATGTTGTATTTCTTGCGCAGGATCCATTCGACCGCCAACAGCACCACCACCAGGATCAGCATCGCCGGGGTGTCCCACAGGAAGTGCGGCTGCAGCTTGACCGTGCGGATCATCCCGGGGGCGATCAGCTCGGACAGGCGGTCGATCTGCTCGATGGGCAGATACTGCTCCGCTCGGGAGGCGACATTTTTCATGGTGTCCACGTCGGCCTCGGGGCGGCGCGATTCGGCCTGGGGCAGTTCGATCACGATGCGCTTGGGGGCGACCTTGAGAGCGGCCTGGGGGTCGCTGTCCAGCGCCGTCAGATCGTACGTGCCGGTGTGTTTGGCCTCGAGAATGCCGCTGTAGCGCCCGGGTTTGTTGGCGGCGTCGAGAGGCTTGAGCGTAATCTTCTCGACGGCCTCGCCGGTGATTTTCCGCAGCGTGACGGTGAACGAAGGATCCTTGAGGGCCTCGAACTTCTCGTCGTAGGCCTCGACCTCGACGGAGATCTTCTGCCCCGCCGTGAAGCGGTCGCCGCCGGTGGTGATGACGACCTGGCGGGCCTTGAGCGTCGCAAGGTACCGCACCAGTTCGCCCCAGAAGCGGCGGTGATAGTAGCCTTCCTGAACGAACCGCCAGCGCCATGTCTCGTCGGTTCCGACATAGACCGCCCGCCCGGCGCCGAAGGGCTGCACCGCCACGATGGGCAAGGGTTCGTTGCGCCCGGTGCGATCCATCGGATTGGCGCTTTCGGCCAGCACCTTGCCAGCGGGCTTGACGCGCGCGACGGGGTGCGACCAGTAGACGCCCGGAAGCACCGACCAGACCTGGCCGCTCTGCTCGGCCGTGGCGGCCAGTCGCATCATCGGATGGTCCGCGCCGTAGCTGGTGACTTTCAGGGGCCAGGCTTCGGGTTTGCGCGTCCCCATGCGGACGGCGATGTCGGCGGTATTCGGCGCCAGCACCACCGGCATGATGTCGGCCAGGTCTTTCATGGCGCCTTCGCCGCTGAGGGCCTGGTGGCTGTACTTTCCGCCGGCGATGTAGCAGAGCCCGCCGCCGTGCTTCTCGACGAAGTCTCGCAGCATCTTGACCAGCGCGCTATCGAAGCCGCCCTCTCCCGGTTGCGGGTCGTGCAGGATGATCGCGTCGTATCCGGGATGGGGTTTGCCGCCGGGGCTTCCGATGAGCTCCTCGAGCGTGCGGGGCAGTTGCGAGAGTTTCATGCCCGTCGATGCGGCCTGGTTGATATCCTTGTCGGCGTTCTGCTGCCAGATGCTGACGCGGTAGGAATCGCCGGCCCGCAGCAGAAGGTTCCGCAGGTACTGGAAGTCCCATCCGGCGTCGCCGGCGATCACCAGCACCTTGACCTTCTCGTCGGAAACCTGCACGCGCGCCTCGGCGGAGTTGTCGTCGGGGTTGGCCTCGTCGGCTACCGGGTCGACGACCGCCTTATACACGAACTGCCCCAGCGCGTCGGGCTCGACAAACAGCTCGACCGTCTGCCGCACTTCCGCGGCGACGGCGGACTCGGCGGGCGGGGCCTTGAGCGTGACGCTCTGGCGGACCTGGGTGTCCGTCCAGTTGGCCTTGCCTGCCTCGCGCCGCAGCACGCGCAGCATGACGGTCGTGCCGGCCAGGTTGCGGTGCGACAGCACGGCAGAGAGTTCCGCCCGCGTGCCGCGGCGGACTTCATTGGGCCCCTGGAGGGCGGTGACGGTCACGTTGCGGGGCGGCTTGGGGTCTCCGACGGATACCGCGTACAGGGGCACGGCCCCGCCGACGCGCCGGTTGGCCGACTCGACCGCCGCGCCCAGGCGTCCGGCGGCGCCCTCGGCGGTGATCTGCCCGTCGCTGATGACGACGATCGCGGCGACCTGCTGGCCGCGGGTGCTGTCCAGTGCGTCGCGGATGGAGGCGGGAATGTTCGTCTCGTATCCGTCGGCCTGCAGTTGCGATAGCGCCTTGGACAGCTCCGCGGGCATCGTTGCGGCCGCGGGGGCCTGGCCTCTGCGGGCGGGCAGCTCGATGAGCTTGCGGGTATAGGTTTCCTTGCCGGGTTGGGCGGTCGAGAATCGCATCAGGACCAGCGGGTGCGTCTGGCCCAGGCGAGTCAGGACGCTGTCGGGGCGGACCAGGGCCTCTCGCACAATCCGGCTGCGGCTGAGGCTGGCCAGCGCCGCGCGATCGGTCTTGAGGAACGCCGCCAGCGCGTCGCCGTCTTTGCCGGAGGCGTAGCGGTCGGCGAAGGACATCGAGCGGCTGTCGTCGACGAGCACCACGACCTTGCTCAGCAGCGTCTCGACGAATCGCAGTTCGATAGCCGGGCGGAACAGCATCAGCACGACGGCGGCAAAGACGAGCACCCGCAGGACGATCAGCACCGCCTTGGCTGCCGTCGGGGCGTCGCCCTCGCGCCGGTAGCTGCGCACCGTCAGGTACACCAGCGCCAGAAAGGCCGCGATCAGCGCGACGATGGCGTAATTGCTGTAGTCGGCGACGAAGGTCAGTCGCCAACTATCGGCGCGGGCCATTTCGGCGGCGGGCAATCCCAGCACCCATTGGATGAATGCGGTCAAGGCTGTCGCTCCGCGGCGGCCTTGCGGCCGGCGTAATGTCCGAACTTCTGCCCCAGGAACGTCTCCCCCGCCAGCAGCACCAGCGCCGCCAAGGCCGCCAGAAGCCAGTATTCCTTTTTGGCCGCGGCGGCGGCGAGCGGCTCATTGCCGCCGGCGGCCTTGGCGGCGTAGGCGAAATCGTCGCTGCCCAAGGCGGCCTCGAGGGCGGTACGCCCGCCACAGGCGAGGTCGCCTTCGGCGGGGTCGATATTGCGGGCGAAGAGCACTTTCTTTATCGAGCGGTCCGGCGAGACCAGTTCGAGCCAGTAGATCCCCGCGCCGTCTGTTGCCGCGTACGAAAGATGTCCTGCCGCGGCGCCCTGCCGCCGGGCTACCAGCGTGACCAGGTCGTCCGCGGGGAACCGCGGCGTCTTGAGCGTGGCCTGGGCGTCGAGCAGGTCAGCGGCGAGGGTGTAGTCGATCGGGTGGCCGACGCGGGCCGTCAGGTTCTGCGACGCCGACCGGGCGACGAACTTGACCGTCTCATGGGCGATGACGGCGTAGGTGCCGACTTCGTCGCTGGGCCAGTCGTTCCAACGCTTGCTGGCGGTCGTGCAGAACAGCACCACCTCGCCCAGCCCGAAGCGGCGCGTGATGACGGCAGGCGAGTTTTGCGGGTCCGCGAACGCCGCCAGCACCTGGGGGGCCTTGATGTCCGGCGGCAGAACCACGCCGTGGGGTTCCTCGGCGGGGGTGAAGGCGAAGAACCGAACCAGCGACGTCACGTCGCTGCCTTCGGCCGCGAACCGCGTGAAGGCCTGCATGATGTTGTGATTGGCGATGCTCGACGGCGCCAACCGCACGTACGTGTCGCTCTGGTCCGGCCGACCCTTGTGCGGACCCACGCGGTACGGCAGCAGCCCGACGCCGCCGGCGTAGAACGGGCCGTTATAGAAATCGAGATTGATGTGGCCGCCGGTGAAGATGATCAGCCCGCCGCCGCCTCTGACGTACTCCTCCAGCGCCTTGAGCTGAGGATACACCACGGCCGGTCGCGTGGCCGGGCCGGTCTCGACCGAAGAGGGAAAGTCGGCCACGTCCAGCAGCGCCACCGCGTCGTAGTCGGCGAAGTTGGCCCCGCCCAGGGTGTCCGACGAGATCACCTCGGCGCGAACGCCGAAGGCGCCGTCGCCCCGCGGGTCGAGCACTTTGCTCAGGAAGAACGACTCGCTCTCGGTGCGGTCGGTCGGGTCGGTGTTGCCGTCGACGATCAGCACCCGCGTGACCTTGCGGATGTCCAGCGCCAGGTGGGCGCGGTTGTCGGCCTGCAGATCATCGCCGGCGGCCTCGACGGTCACCACCGCCGAGCCGGGGCTGCGGCTGGCGGCCTCGAAGATCACGCGCGTGCTCTGGCCGCTCTCGAGCGAGGCGATCACCTGCACCGGCAGCACGACGGTCCGGTCGCCTTGGCCCGGCAGCACCATTCGCGGGGTCAGGGCGACGTTCTCGATGTTGGTCGTGCCGTTGTTCCGCACGGTGACGGCCACATTGAACGGCACGTTCGCTACCGCGAAACGGTCCAGCAGCTCGATCGATTCGATAGTGAGATTCTTGCGCGATTCCTGCCCATAGTCGAGCACCTCGACGTTGACGCCGCTCTTTCGCAGGGCGGCGAAAGCTTTCTGCAGCGGGCTCTGCGCCGCGGGCGCCGTCAGATCGATCTTGCGGCAGTCCGTCAGCACCACCACCTGCCGCGCGCCTGCCTCATTGGCCAGCAGCGCGCCGGCCCGCCCCAGGGCGGTCGCCAGGGCCAGCCGCCCGTCGGAGGCGTCGAGACTCTCCAGCCGCGCCGCCAGCGAGACCGGTTCGGCCACGTAGTTCAGATCGAACAGCGGGGCTTGCCCGTCGTCGCCGGCGCCCATCAGCACCGCGACCTTCTCCGAGCGCGAGGTTCGCCGGATGCGCTCGGCCAGGTCGTGGCGGGCGTTCTCAAAGAGCGACAGGGCGGCCGATTTCTGCAGCATCGAGTAGCTGTTGTCGAGGATGTACACTGTCGAGCGAGGCCCGGACATGCCCGGCAGAACCGACGTGGCGGCGCAGCCGGTGAACCGAGCGATCGCCAGCGCCAGCAGCAGCACCGCCAGGCACCGCATCGCCAGCAGGATCATCTCCTCGATCCGAAGCCGCCGCCGATTGCGCCGCAGCGAGTCCAGCAGAAACTGCATCGCCGCCCAGTGGCGCAGCCGGAACCGCCTGCGGTTGAGCAGGTGAATGATGATCGGCGCCGAAACGCACGCCGCGCCGATCCAGAAGATTATCGGATGAACAAACGGCAAGTCAGATTTCCAATTTCCAATTTACAATTTCCAATTTCATGGATGGCTGGATGGTTGGATGAATGGATGATTGGGGGAACATCTGCCCGCATCCATCCACCCATCCATTCATCCATCCGTTCTTCATCTTTTCGCCCCCGCTTTGCGTGTCGCGGCGGTTCGGGCGGCCAGGAAGGCCAGTAGCGCGGCGTCCATGTGGTCTGCCGTCGAGATCCGCTTGTAGTCGATGCGCCGGGCGATGCAGCGGCGCTTCACCTGGAGGCAGAACTCCTCGACGGCTTTGAGATACCCCTCGCGCAGGGCCCGCGGTTCCACGAGCAGATCGCCCATGGCCTCGAGGCCGCGGAACATCGTGTTGCCCTGGAAGGGAAAATCCAGTTCGTCCTGGTCCATAATGTGCAGCACGAGCACTTCATGATCGTAATGGCGAAAATGCTCCAGGCCGCGGACCACGCCCTCGATGTCGCAGAACAGGTCGCTGACCAGGCACACCAGCCCGCGCCGCGGGATCTTCTCGGCCAGCGAATGGCAGATATCTTCGATGGACGTCTTGGCCTTGGGCTTGGTGATGTCCATCGCGTGGACGATGCTCTTGATCTGGTTGACGCTGCCCGAGGCCGGCAGGTACTGGCGCAGGTCCTCGTCGAAGATCGCCAGGCCCGTCGAGTCCTGCTGCTGCAGCAGCAGAAACGCCAGCGACGCCGCCACGGCCGCGGCGTACTGATACTTGGTCATGCCGCCGTCGCCGTTTTCGCTGCCATAGTGCATCGACTCGCTGGCATCGAGCACGAAGGTGGCCTTGAGGTTGGTCTCTTCCTCGTACTGCTTGATGTAGTAGCGGTCGGTCTTGGCCTGGACTTTCCAGTCGATGTGCTTGGTATCGTCGCCAGGCACGTACTGGCGGTGCGAGGCGAACTCGACGCTGTAGCCATGGAACGGGCTGCGGTGCAGGCCGCTGATGAACCCCTCGACCACCAGGCGCGCCTGAAGATCCAGCCGCGTGATCTTCGAAAGCACCTTCGGGTCAAGGTACCGCTTGAGTTCCTGGCTGTCCTGGAAGACCACTTACAGCTCCTTGACCGCTCCGGCCGTGGCGGGGTTGCTGGCGATGGACGAATCCTGCGCGGGAATGATCCGGAGCAGCTCGTCCACGATGCGGTCGGTGTCATAGCCTTCGGCGTCGGCGTTGAAGTTCGTCACGATGCGGTGGCGCAGGACGGGCTTGGCGACGGCCTGGATGTCTTCCGTCGAAACGTGGTATCGCCCGTTAAGCACCGCGCGCACCTTGGCGCCGAGGATGAGGTACTGGCACGCGCGCGGGCCGGCGCCCCAGGTAACGTAATCTTTGACGATCTTGGGCACGTCGGCTTCGTGTACGCGCGTGGCGCGCACGAGCTTCATGGCGTAGTGGATCACGTGATCGGCCGCCGGCACGCGGCGGATGATCTCCTGCAGTTCGAGGATCTGCCGCCCGTCGAGCATCTTCTGCAGGGCGATATCGGCCACCGCCGTCGTCAAGCGCACGACGGCGAACTCTTCGTCCCACGAAGGATACTTGACGAAGATCTTGAACATGAAGCGGTCCTGCTGCGCCTCGGGCAGCGGGTACGTGCCTTCCTGCTCGATGGGGTTCTGCGTGGCCAGCACGAAGAACGGGTCGAGCATGGGCATGCGCTGGCCGCCGACGCTGACCTGGCGTTCCTGCATGGCCTCGAGCAGGGCCGCCTGCGTCTTGGGCGGCGTGCGGTTAATCTCGTCAGCGAGCACAATGTTGGTGAAAATGGGGCCTTTGAGGAACTTCATCTCGCGCTGCCCGGTGGAGCGGTTCTCCTGGATGACCTCCGTGCCGGTGATGTCGGAGGGCATCAGGTCGGGCGTGAACTGGATGCGGGCGAAGTCCAGGTCGAGGCACTTGGCCAGCGACGAGACCATCAGCGTCTTGGCCAGGCCCGGAACGCCTTCGAGGATCGCATGCCCGCGGGCGAAGATGCAGATCAGCAGCTCTTCGAGCACCTGTTCCTGCCCGACGATGGCCTTGGACATTTCCTTGCGGATGATCTTGTAGGCGTCGGTCAGCTTCGCGGCCGCCGCCACGTCGTTGTTGTTCAAGGCCTCTGCTTGCGGTGTTACGTCTTGGGACACGAATGTCTCCTTCGTAGCACGGGCGTCTCGCCCGTGATTCTCACGGCCGTCACGGCCGTGTTCTTCGTTTTGTGGCATGGGCGTCTCGCCCATGCCACACAACCTGCACGGGCGAGACGCCCGTGCTACTCATGGGCAAGATGCCCATGCTACTACTTCTGGCAAATCGGCAGGTAGCCGTACGGCAGTTGCAGGATGATCGTGGCGATGGCCGTGCCATAGGTCGTGCCAACGCTGTCGCCGTTCCAACTGCCGTCGGGCGCCTGTCGCTCGATCAGCATCTTGCTGATCTTGGGGTAATAATCTTTCCAGTCGTTGCCTCCGCGATGGTACATCCCCTGGGCGTAGTAGAAGTGCGCGTAAAAGTAATGCCCGGAGGTTTCGGAGGAATCCATCTTGCCCTTGCAGTACTTGACCAGCCGCTCGACCATCTCGTTCTCGCCCCCGCCGGCGGTGCGGTCGTAAACCCCGGCGGCGTAGAAGCAGGCGATGGCGGCCGCTGAGATCGGCGGGCGGCTGGACCCGCGCGACTGGGCGGAATAGCAGATGCCCCCGTCGGGCATCTGGCAGTGCTTGAGGTACGCCACCGCGCGATCGATGGTTTCCTTGGGCACCTTGATACCGGCGTTTCGGCAGGCGCGCAGGGCCTGCAACTGCGTGACGGTCACGCTGCCCTCGTCGCCTTGCCCGGTGGGAGTGTAGATCCACCCGCCGGCGTTCTTGAGCGGCGCACCGAGGTCGGACTGGCTCTTGACCGTCAGGGCGACTGCCTTGTCGAGCACCTTCTTCAAGCGCGCCTCGTCGGCGCTTTGAAGCTCGTTGCCGTAGCACTGGGCCAGAAAGAGCATTCCGAATCCGTGTCCGTACATGCTGCGGCTTTCGGCGCCCTGGCCGACGATCAGACCGTCGTCGTTAGCCTCGGCGAGGCGCAGCACGTAGTTCATGGCGCGCGAGACTTCGCGGCTGTGCGGACCCGATTGCGGATTGGACCCTCCAGCCATCAGGGCGATGCCCGCCAGAGAGGTCATCACGCAGGGATACACGCCATAGCCGCCGCTGTTGAGCCAACTGCCGTCGCGCCGCTGGGTCTTGGCCAGGTAGTTCATGCCCTTTTCGATGGCGGCGACCGTCGCGCGGTCGACCATGTCGGGCAGGACGG
Source organism: Planctomycetaceae bacterium (assembly GCA_039680605.1). Taxonomy (NCBI): domain Bacteria; kingdom Pseudomonadati; phylum Planctomycetota; class Planctomycetia; order Planctomycetales; family Planctomycetaceae; species Planctomycetaceae bacterium. The sequence continues at coordinate 53,242 of JBDKTA010000009.1, forward strand.
TGCTCGGGGCAGCCGCGCGGGCGGTCCCCCGCGAGGCCGGCTCCGGCCATGCGGTGGCGAGAACGGCTGCGAGCACCGCCGCGGCGGCGGCAGCCCAGGTTGCGGCCAACTGCCTGCGTTTATTCTTCGCCATAGACGGTCACCCCGTTGCTGCCTTCGATGCCGGCGCGGTTGCCGATCACGACCGGCGGACCGATCATGAAGCGGCGGATGTAGGTTTCATTGTTCACCGGAGGCCCCGCTGCGGGAACGTCCACCCTGGCGGCCTCTTTGCCGTCGCCGGCGGAAAGAATCCTCAGCGAGACAGGCCTGGAATAGTTTGTGGACTGGCACATCAGCAGCACCTGCTCCCGGGCGGGCATTACCGGCGAAGCAAAGTATACATTGGTGGGACTGGCGTCGATAGTGGTTGTCCAGAGGCGCTTGCCGGCGGCGTCAAAGGCCTGCACCACCATGCCGCGGCAATAGTTGTTAGCCGCCCGCGAGCCGACGGCCAGTTGCAGGTTCGACAGCGAATAGACCACCACGACCTTGTCGCCGACGAGGCTCAGGCTGACCGGATCGGGCACGAACCCGCTGACGTTGGCCCCCTGGAGCGTCCCGAGCAGTTGCCCCCCGCGGGTGATCGACAGCACGTCGATCGCGCTGCCGCCGCGGCAGACGTACAGGCGGTCGGCGAACATGCCCATGATCTGCTGATCGGGTTTGGAATCGTATTTCCGCGTCCACAGCGCCTCGGTGGCCGACCCGTCGTGCATCGTCACCACGCCGTCGGACATCACGGCCATCATGGCCCCTTCGCCCAGGCACCCGTCGACATTCTGTCCGCGCCACTGGTTGAGAACCTTCCCGCTGACCAGGTCGAAACACGTCAGGCGGCTGCCGCGGTGGCGGACGAGCATGAAGCGGTCGGAGATCTGCGGCGGGTCCACCGGAAGTATCGGCGTGTTGCGGTCGTTGGGATTTCCCAGCCGCGCCGGCCAGCGCGGGGCGCCCTTGGCCACGTCGATGCACACCAGACCGCCGGTAGGATCGGCGATGGCGATCACGCCCGATCCGGCGCCGATCGACAGCACGCCGTGAACCCCCAGCTTTGCCAGCTCCATTTCTTCCAGAAGCTTTCCGTCGGCGGCATTGAGGCGGATGGCGTTCTGCTTGTCGACGAGCATCAGCACCTTGCCGTCGGCGCTCATGGCCGCGCCCATGCTGTACCCTCGCCCGGCGCCCTGGTGTACCGGCAGCAGGGCCAGCGGGCGCACCTTGGTTCTCCAGCGCAGGGCCTTCTCCGCGTCGGCGGCGGCGGTGTCGAACATGACCACGTGCTCGACCTGGCGCAGGAAAATGCACGTTCCCACCCGCAGGGGGCGAAGGTCCTGGTCTCGCAGGATGATGGCCTTTTCGCCCACGGTCATGAGTTCTTTGAGCGGCAGCGGCACGCGCCCCAGCGCCTCGGTCGGCGGAGCGGCCACGCTGCCGGCCTCGATCTTCTGGATCAACTCGCCCAGCGTGCCCTCGATGTCGGCGAATTTGATCGGGGTCTGGGGCGGGAGGTTCCGCACCAGGTTGCAGTACAGTATGGGAATGGCCGTCTTTCCGGACCGCCCGTGCAGGATCGCCAGGGCGATGGTCGCCGAGGGGCGCAGCGGACTGCCGGTCATGTACGCCAGAGTCGAGAGGCTGGCGATGGCCTTGTCCATGGCGTCTTTGGACTGCCGGGCCGGTTGAGACGCGGCGGCGGTGGTGGCAGTGCGATACCAGCTTTCAGCCGCGGCCATCAGGGCGTCGTCGGCCCAGGCGCTGTGCGGCCAGCGGGCGGCGACGGCGGCCAAGCCCGCCGGGTCGTCCTTGGCGGCAGCGGCGTCCATAGCGGCCTTGGCCAGGCGGTCGAACTTCTCCAGGATGGTCGGACCCTGGATTTCCAGGAGCCTTTCGATAATGCGCTGCCCGATGACTTCACCGGTATAGCGTTGCATGTCGCCGTCGAGTCTCACGCCCAGGTCGGCGTCGGGCCCGATCTCAACGTCGACGAGCTCTTCCTGGGGATGGCTCTCAGCCAGTTCCTGCGCCAGGTCGGCAGCCTCCTCGGCGCGCCCGAGCTTGTCCATGCACTTGGCCAGGCGGATGAGCATGTGGGCTTTTTCCTGGCTGGTGCCTGCCGCGGCGCGGGCCCTTGTGAAGAACGCCAGCATTTTCTCGCCGTCAGGCGCCGAATTGCCCAAGGCCACCAGGGTGCGGTACTTCCAACTGGCCAGTTGCGGGACCAGGGCGGTCTCATTTGCCTGCTGGGCCAGTTCGTGGCAGGCCTCGACGTCGGCCAGTGCGGCGTCGAATCGGCGGGCGTTGAACGACAGGCGTAAGCGTTGGAACAGGGCGTCGCACTTCTTGGCGCCCGGGGGCGACTGCTCGAACTGCTCGGTCAGCCGCTGGAGCATGCGGTCGTAATCGAGATAGGCGCAGACTCCGGCGGCGTTGGCGGCAATGAGCTTACCGTCGACGCTGACGAGGTTTCCCAGCAGGGCGGCGGCGTCGACCAGGTCGCTGCTCTGGAGGGTGTATTTGTCCAGCGAGAACCGCACCAGTTTGCCCTCGGTCGATGCCAGGGCGCACTTGGCGGAAACGGCCGGGCGACCGATGATGTCCTTGGCCTCGGAGGGCTGGCTGAGGATCTTGCCATCTCGTGTGCCCACCACGGCCAGCCCCGGACTGCTCAGCAGCACGCGCTGGGGGTCGATGGCGCTGAGGTCGCGCAGCCCTTCGCGGGACCGCTCCCACAGCAGCTTGCCGTCCTCGGTGGAAAACGCCATCGCCTGCTCGCTGTCGGCGGGAAGGCACAACAGCCGCCCCTGGCAGACGATCAGCGGATTGCGGGGCATCGGGGCCTGGGCGGCCATGCCGCCGTAGCCCGAGGCCGCCAACAGGCGCTGGACGCCTTCGGAGGTGTTGGTGGAGCTGTCATACTGGTAGGCCCAGACGGCCTGGCCGCTTTGGGCGTCGTAGGCGGCGACGGCGCCGGCGTTGGTGAGCACGAAGACGCGCCCTTCGGAGACCGCCGGGTTGCTGCAGCGTTCGATCAGATTGGCGATGCCGTAAGCATAGTACTGCATCGGCACGATCGGCGCCTGCGAGATCAGCGACGTCCACAGCAGCGCCCCCGATCGGGCGTCCAGGCACAGCAGATGGTAGCTGTCGAGGTAGTGGGTGACGATGTACAGCCGTCCGCGGCAGTACGTCGGGGGCGAGACGAACTTTCCGTCGTTGACGATGTCTTCCTTGACCTGCGAGTTGGGCAGGCGCCAGAGATTGACGCCCTGGTCGGTCATGGAAAACGCCGCCAGGGTCGCCCCGTCGCGGGCTTGGCCGCCGTCGTTGCCCCTGGCCATCATCATGCGGTTCATCATCGACGAGAACTCGCCCAGGGCGAAGACCTTCCCGTCGCCGCAGGTCAGGACGTAGCGCCCACCGTCGTCCAGGCTCGGCACCGGGCGGTAATAGTAGTAGGACCCGTTGCGGGCGGTCGACTTGCGGGTCATGGCGAAGTTGGCCTTCCACAGCGGCTGGGCGGGGGAGAAGATGTCGCAGGCGATGACCGACTCGTCGGTGCGGAAGATCACCGTGCTGCCGATGACCACCGGCTGCACCATCGCCGGAACGATGCCTTCGCGGACCTGCTGTCCGAACTGCTGGCGGTAGGATACCATGCCCCGCCGCAGCGTCATGTCCAGGCGCATTTGCTGATGGGCGTTGCCCTGCGTCATCGATTCGTCTGCCGCGATCAGGTTGTCGCTCGTCAGCGTGCTGCCCCCGGCGGGAGGATACCGCCAGTGCGGGGCAAGGACCACGTCGGCGTCGCTCATCGTGGCCATGCCATCGCTGACGCCGCCGAGTCCCGGCCAGTCGCCCGCCGGTTGCGGCGCCCATTGCGGGTTGGGCGCGACGGTCATCATCTCCCGGACGAACCCCGCCAGGTTCTGCCGCCGCCCGCCGACGAAGCCCTGCGCCTCGGGGAAGCGCTGCTGCAGCGTCGCCAGCGCCTTGGCGGCCTGTGCCGCATCGCCGCCGAGGTGTTCACTCACCGCGACTCGCGCCAGGAGCGTGGCATGCTCGGACTCGTCGATGCGCCCCGAAAGGGCCTCGCGCCACAGTTGCGCGGCCTGGCTGTACTGGGCGCGGTCGAAGTTCATCGCCGCCACCGTCAGCAGGGCCAGGCGTCCGTGAATGGTGTGCGCGTATTGCCGGGCGACCCGCCGCAGGGCGTTGAGGTCGCCGCTGCGGTTGGCCTCTTCGAACATCCGCATGGCTTTGGGGCCGTGGACCGAGCGGTAGAACTCCAGCCCCTGGGCGTTCATCGAGCCGATCGCGTCATTGGCCTTGCTGGCCAGCGAAACGAACCGCCTGCCCTCCTCGACGGCGACGAACCCCGTGTCATTCTGATCGATCAGCGACTGCAGGATGTCCAACGCCTCGCGGAACTTGTTGTCCTTGATAAGATCCTGCGCCTGGCTGAGGAAACCGGCCAGCTCGTCGTCGGCATTGACGATCGGAACGGTCTTGCCGGCCTTTTCGCTGGGCGCCTGCCGCACGGCCACGGGGCGGATCCGAGCGATCTGGGCGGCGCTGGGCGCGCTCGATGCCAGCGCAATCCCGATCACCGCCAACACCGCCATGGCGGCTGTCAGCCCTTTACGGGCAGGTTGACTGCGACAGATCCTCATTCACCATCCAATCCAATGCTGCAGCAGGCCCCCGTCGGGGCGGAAGGCACGTCCACAGAATACGTCATCAGGCCGTCGCAGGCAACCATCCTGCATCGCCCCGCCGGAACTGTTAGTCGCCCCAGTGGCAGTGTGGTTCCCGGAATTCGCACCCTATATTACCGCCGAACCGGGTGGCATGGCCATGGTTGTGCGCTGAGCATCGTGGCGACCCACGAAAAACAGGCACGGGCGCCGCCATGCCACCCGTCGGATCAAACAAATTCAGGCCGTTATTTTTCTTGTAAGCCGACGGCGCGTGTCGAATAATATTATGTAGCACAATTGAATAGGCGCGGTTGCTCAGCCGTAAAATACACGCTGCACCCGGCATCATCCATCTCTCATACCACGGCAGAGCGGCCCGGCACGTTTGGAAGGGTCGCTGAATCCCTATGCTTGGTTTCATGGTCTTCCATCATCCCAAGGCCTTGAAAGGCAGGTACTTCATATGTGCGCGTCATTCGACTCCGGCAGTGAATCGACATTGGGCGGCCCGGGGCAATCCCTCAGCGACAGCCGCATCAGCAGCGATTCGCCCGACATGGACCTGGCACTGGGGGAACTTCACGACGCCTTGCGGCAGAGACAGGTGCAGTTGATCTGCGCGGCGTACGAGGCCTGCCGCCGTGCGGCGCGCCGCGCGGGCATCGACGACGTGATGGAGGCGGCCCAGGCGTCGTGCGATCAGCCGGTCCGCCCGCTGATCGTCTCGGCGTACTCGCACCGCCACTGCTTCATGTGCAACCGGGGAACCCGTCTGTGCGAGCGCTGCCACGGAACGGGGCTCGACGGTGGTTCACGCTGCCCCAACTGCGAGGGCCTGGGCCTGCTCGAGTGCGGGTTCTGCGGCGCCACCGGCTGGGCCGATCGGGCTCCCAATCCGCCCGAGATCTTTGGCGAGGTGCTCCACCGCCAGTACAGACATATGAAGGACGGCTTGGAAAAGGCCGACGCCGAACTCAAGAGCGTTCTGGGCGGCGGCAAGATTGCACCCATGCCTCGCGACGCCAGGCTCAAAATCGTCGCCGCCGTGCTGCGCCTCCAGGCGCGAATCCGCGACCTGATCCACGCCCAGGCCGTCCCCCAAGGCGAGATAACCGCCCTCGAAACCGTCACCGAGAAACTCGATCAAAAGCTCGATCTCTTCCGGGCGAAACCGTAACCCGAAAACTCCATGAACCGCAGAGTACGCAGAGAAGCAAATGGCTATAACAAGACCATCTAACGTCGCCGTCGGCGTTAATCCGGAAAAACAGACTGTCCATGCGGCCCGCTTCCGTAGGTTTCTGTAAGTCTCTTTTTTCAAAATACCTCTGCGGCCTCTGCGATCTCCGCGGTGAAATATCCGGGCTAACCGCAGAACCGATTACTGATTACCAATTACTGATTACTGTTCTTGACGGTATAGTGTCGTCTATGACAAGCGACTATCGCCCCATGTTTTCAGTCATCATGCCGGTCTACAACCACCGGCCGTTCGTGGGCGAGGCCATCCAGTCCGTCCGGGACCAGACCTTCGGCGACTGGGAGCTGATCGTCATTGATGACGGGTCCACCGACGGCAGCGGCGGCGTGATCGACGTGTACGCCGCGGCCGATGCCCGCGTGCGCGCTGTCCACCAGGCCAATGGCGGACAAGCCGCGGCGCGCAACGCCGGAATCGACCTGGCGCGGGGGCAGTGGGTGGCGTACCTCGACAGCGACGACGTGCTGCTAACGCAGACCCTGGAGCATTACGCCGCGTATATTCAGGAGCATCCCCAGGCCCAGTTCATCTACGGATACCGCAATCGTATGAACGCGGACGGGACGGTGGAGGAACTGCCCCTGCCGGAGTATCAGCTTCGCGTGACCGACGCCCGCGACCTGTTCGAGAAAACGTTCCTCTCGCAGTTGTGCGTCTGTTACCGCCTGGACCTGCTCAGGAAAGTCGGCGGATTCGACCCGCGATTGTTCTGCGCTGAAGACTACGACCTGAACCTGCGCCTGAGCCTGCACACCAAATTCGAGCCCATCGGCAAGCTTACCGGCGTTCGCCGCCGCCATACCACCAACGTCTCCGCCCAGACCGGCCCCACGCGGATGCTCGAGGCCGGCGTGCTCAAGCGATGGGTCGAAAAGCACGGCGGGCGCGATCTGCTGGCGCCCGAGGTCATCGCCAATCGCCTCGCCAAGCTCTACTACAGCGCCGGCCGCCAGTACTTCAAGAGCCGCTGCATGGCCCAGGCGGTGGTGGCATTCCAGCATGCCCACCAGTACCGCCGGACCTTCAAGAGCGTCACGCTGATGGCGATGGCGGTGCTGCTGCGCCCCATCGGCAAACACGACCCCAAGCTGATCCCGGCGTTGGATTAGCGAGTTGTAATCTCACCACTCACCACTCACCACTGCTTTATCTACTTCACCGCATGGCTTTGAATCCAGGACTCCAGCGTGGCAGGGATGGGATAGTTATTCGCCTGGTGCGCGCCGGGCAGCGCCAGGCTGATCGGGGCGATCGTCGGCCAATCGCGATAGTAATCGTCCGTCAGGACCGCCTGTAGTCCGCTGCGCCACTGAGGCCAGTTCGCAGCCTCGGCCGGGCCCACCAGCAGCAGGTCGACCTGTCGCTGGGGACCAAACTGCACCACCGCCCACGACGAACCCACCGCCTCGTGGAAGGTCTTGATCACGGCGACAGCCGCGGCCATGTTCGCGCCGTCGCACGACGTGCGAAGCACCACCACGCCCTTGTCATGCACGCGCCCGCGGCAGCGGCGCAGCGTCTGATAATTGAAGCACCGCCACGCCTGGGGCTGGTCTGCCGGAAGGGGCGAGATGAACGCGCCATCGTATCGCTCCATGGCGGCGCCGGTCAGGGCGGCTTGGAGAAAATCCCGCTCGCTTCCGCGCACCAGGGCTTCCTGCCAGATCCCCGAGGGCAGCGCTCCGGCCTCGGCAAGGAAACCGCTGACCATGTCGACCGAGGCCCCGCGGCTGGCCGGGCGTGAGCTGGGCCGCCGACGCGGAACCGCCGCCGGATCGGCTGTCGAATGAACCATCGACACGCGCGGCGGAACCCTCTGCAACGGGAAGTCGTCGCGGCTGCCGCGGATGACCCACCACCGCCCGCGATGACCCGCCACGGCGCTCTGGCGACCGGTCGTGCCGGACATCACTTGCACCACGGCCTCGGTCAGCGCTTCGCTGTGCCAGGTCTTGCCCGTGGGAAGGTAGCTCACGTCCTGCACGCCGGCGCTGGTGGCCTCGGAGGTCAGCCACACCCCCACCGTCAGCGGTCCGCTGCGAGCCCGTGCCTCCAAGACCGCCGACCACAGTCCCACCGACGCCGACGCCAGCAGCAGCGGGACCCACCAGGCCCATGCGGCCGCCGTGGCAAGCCTTCGGCCGCTTGCCCACACGACCATCCACGCCAGGCATGCCGTCGCGGCCACACCCGCCAGCATCCATCCGCCCCACGGCAGCGACGCGAAGATCGCGTATGCCAGCACGCCCAACCCGCCGCCGAAAACCAGCGGGGCGACCCACTGCTCGACGCGACCGCCCCGCCGCATGAAATCGCCCTGGCCAGCCGTCAAGAGGCACGCCGCCAGCATCGAAAGCGGAATCTGAAGCGCCGCCGCCACCGGCACGCAGATCCAGATCGCTTCGCTGCGATTCGCGAAGGAAATCATCAGCGCGGCCTGGACGATCACGATCGTCACCGCCCCGGCGCCGGCAGCGAGTTGCTCGCGGCCGCTGATCGCGTCGCACCGCCGGCGGCTGCGATTCAGACACAGCGCCAGCAGACCCAGCATGGCCGCGACCGCCATCGCCTGATCGCCGGTGCCCAGGCCCAGCAGGTCCTCCAGGAAACGAAGCTGCACAAGAATGCCCGCCACGAGCGCAGCGCCGCCCACCGTCGCCGCCGGCGGTCCCGCGCCCCTAAGCGAGGCCGCCGCGCTGACCCGACGGGACGAGCCCTGGGCCTGGCGCTGTTGAAGAAGACCAAACGCCGCCAGCAGCATCGCAAACCCCGCCATGGCCGCCAGGCCGAGCATGTTGACGCCCTGGCCGAACAGCAGACCCAGCAGCGCGATCGCCCCGGCCAGCGCCGCTGCCCAATCGACCACCAGAGCGCTGAACGACGGACCGGGCAGTTCCCGCCGCACCAGCCTGGCGCCGGCCAGCAGCGACGCCATGCCCAGCCCCATCGGCGCCATGCCGGCAAACACGATGGCCAGCTTGACGGCAGTCCATCCCAGCGGCGTCCAGAGCATGCCCTGGCAGAGGGCGTACGCCAGCAGCGCCCCGCCATAGATCGCCAGCGTGCTGAGCACCCCGCCCAGCAGCGCCAGCCCCACGGACCAGGTCATTACCGCCGCGGCAGCCTCGCGACCCGCCGGAACGCTGCTGGCACGCTGCTGCACGAATGCCCGCAGCGCCTTGCCCCGTCCGCGCCGCTCGAACCATCGCTGCAGCGAGCCCGCCAGCGCCGCCGGCGCCCGCGCCGTCGCGCCGATGCTCAGGAGCGTCGCCGCCAGGATCACCAACGCCGAGCCGCCGCTGGAATCAAACGCCCATCCCCAGAGAATGCACAGGCACGCCGTCCAGAACATCAATACCATCGGCAGCGCGACGCTCATCAGCTTTTCGACCACGACACGCTTCATCGCAGCACCGTGGCGTTGGAAGCCGCCAGATGCACTCGCGTGCCGCCGTCGCACGCCAGCACCAGCCCCTCCAGCGGGCTGACGTCCATCACGCGGCCTTCATATCGCCGGCCGCCCGCCTGCACCACCACGCGCGTCTCGATCATCCCGCATCGCCCCAGCCACGCGCGGCGCAGATCGTCGAACCGCCCGCGCGAGATCTGGCCGGCCCAGTGATCCAGCCGGCGCAGCAGGCAACGCATCACCTCGACCCGCTCGACGCTGTGCCCCAGCGCGTCGCTGAGACACGCCGCACTCTGGTGGACCTCGCCGGCGGCCGGGGCCGCGTTGACGTTGATGCCGATGCCCGCGACGATGCAGGGCGCCGGGCGGTTGTGCCGCTCGACGAGCACGCCGGCCACCTTCGCGCCCTCCAGCAGCACGTCGTTGGGCCACTTGAGCTGGCACTGGACGCCGCACGCGTCGGCGACGGCCTCGGCCACCGCCAGCCCCGCCGCGATCGTCAGGGCCTCGTGCGGCAAGGCGCCGCCGCTGTCCAGCAGCAGCACGCTGGTCAGCAGATTCTGACCGGCCCGGCTGACCCAGTCGCGACCCCGCCGCCCGCGCCCGCGCCGCTGGCTCTCCGCCGTGACGGCCAAGCCGTCCGTGCCGCCCTGCCGCGCCGACGCCAGCGCCACATCGTTGGTCGAATCCACCGCGTCGAAGCACAGCACGCTGCGCCCCACGCGCATCACACCCAGGTCTCGCTCGATCAGGCACCCGTCCAGCCGCACCGGCCGGTGCAGCCGCACACCCGCCGGCGAAGTCTCGATCTGGTGTCCGCGATGGGCAAGCTCCTCCAAGGCCGCGGGTATCCTGGCCCGAGGCGTCGATGCCGCCCGCGCGAGCTCTTCCAGAGAAAAGAAAACCTCTCCCCGATCATAAAGAAGCGACAGCAGCATATCGGCAACGGTCATGGGCGGAAGTGTACCGGGCCACGCAGCAGCGAACAAGATATATGGAGTGCGGCAGCAGCAGCAGCAGCCGCTTTGGGAGCTGTTGGAATAGAACAACTTTTAAAGCGGCAGCTAAGGCTGCCGCACTCCACATCCGGCGGGTGGCACGGCGCGCGGCGCAGCAAGGAACAAGTTCCACTGTGCGCGTTAGCGGCGGGGCTTGCCCCGCGCGTTCGCCGGGTCGGGGAAACAACCGCGTCGAGCAAGCTCGACCGCTAACAGGCAATATCCAGACCGATGTCCACCGCCGGGGCCGAATGCGTGATGGCCCCGACGGCAATGCGATCGACCCCCGTCCGCGCCACCTCCCCGACATTATGCAGCGTGATCCCGCCGCTGGCCTCCAGGGCGATCTTGCCCTTGAGACCGGCCCTGTCGCGAATCGTCACCGCACGGACCATTTGCTCAGTAGAGAAATTGTCCAGCAGGATGATGTCGACGGGCAAGCGCAGCGCCTGTTCGAACTGATCGAGGCTGTCGACCTCGACCTCGACGAACCCGCCGCCGGTGCCGAGGCGCGCCCGGGCTGCATCGAGTCGCTCGCCCAGCGCCGCCAGCCCTTCCCCGCCGGCGATTAGCGCTGCCAGATGGTTGTCCTTCACCAGCACCGCGTCGTACAGCCCCCGGCGGTGATTGCGCCCGCCGCCGATGCGCACGGCGTATTTCTCCAACTCGCGCCAGCCGGGGGTCGTCTTGCGCGTGTCGTAGATCGCCGCACCAGCGCCGGCTACCGCGTCAACGTACCGCCGCGTGGCTGTCGCGACACCTGAAAGACGCTGCAGAAAGTTCAACGCAACCCGTTCAGCCGCGAACATCGCCCGCGCCGGTCCGGTCCACGTGGCCACTACCGCCCCGCGTGCGGCCTTGTGCCCCTCGCTCATCAGCACGTTGGTGACAATCGCAGCGTCATACGCGGCCGCAATCTCGCCCAGAAACACCCCGCCGCAGAGCACCAGTTCCTGCCGCGCAACAAAACTCGCCGTCGCCCGAGCCGTCGCCGGCAAAAGGTCGCTCGTCACGTCGCCACTGCCGAAATCCTCCGCCTTGGCCATCGCCAATAGCGCCCGGAAGGTCTCCAGCACAGCCTGACTTAGAGTTTGCATTTTCATGTCCACGTATCGAACAACTCCGACAAGCCGCTTCAGCGGCTTTCGTCCCGCCGAAGGCGGGTTTGGCCCCGGCGTTTACGCCGGGGTCCCAGGCCCTGGATATATCCTTTTTTCCAATCAGCCTGCTTCAGCAGGCTTACCAAAGCCCGCTGAAGCGGGCTGAGAAAAGTCTATTCGCCCCTGCCTACCCAGAGCTAAAGCTCTGGGCTAAGCCGGCCTTCGGCCGTACCAAGGCCGCTGAAGCGGCCTCCAAACTTCATGCTCCGTCCATTCATGTCGCGGACGTCTCGTCCGCGCGTCCCGCGAGCGTCTCGCTCGCGGAGAACGAGGGCAAGATGCCCTCGCCACGCGCGGGCGAGACGCCCGCGACACTCAATTCTTCGTCAGCAGCCCTCGGTATTTCATCCACATCGCAAGAAGGCTTGTCCAGATCGAATGCGGCTGACCGTCGTCGCACATGCCCCACCCGTGCCAACCGCCCTGCAGGATGTGCATCTCCACCGGCACCTTGGCGGCCGTGCAGGCCTGATAGTACGCGATGCTGTTCTCCGGCGGCACGGCCGTGTCGTCCTGCGAGTGGACCAGGAACGTCGGCGGCGTGTCGGGCGTCACCATCAATTCATTGGAGAGGCTCTTCTGCAACTGCGGGTCGGGGTTCTTGCCGATGAGGTTCTCGCGCGAGCCGACGTGGCAGAACGGCTGCGTGAACGTGATGACCGGGTACACCAGCACGGAGAAGTCCGGCCGGCAGCTTACGCGCTCGATCGCATCGGCCGCAGCGGCGGTCCCGGCGTCGAAGTGCGTGCTGGCCGTCGAGGCCAGGTGCCCCCCCGCCGAGAAGCCCATGATCCCGATCCGCTCCGGGTCAGGCCCCAGCGAGCCCGCGCGGCCGCGAACGGTGCGTATCGCCCGCTGGGCGTCCTGGAGCGGCGCCGGATGGGCATACCCGCGCCCGGCGTGGCGATACTCGAGCATGAACGCCGCCACGCCGATGGAGTTGAGCCATCGCGCGACCTTCACGCCCTCGTGATCGGTAGCCAGCCCGCCATACCCGCCGCCGGGGCAGACGACAATGCTGGCCCCGGTGGCAACCGCCGGCTCGGGCAGAAACGTCGTCAGCGTCGGCTTGTCATTCGGCTCATTACCTTTAGCCCCCGGCGCGCCGTTGGGCCAAAGCGGTTCCGCATTACTCATATTGATGTTCTCCAGGCAGAGGATTCTACTGCGCATGAGGAAGGTTGGGTAGAGACTGGGAACGTTAGCGGTTGAGCTCTTGTCAGGCCGAAGCCTTGGCGAAGGCTGATGCTCGACGCGGTTGTTTCTCTGACGCAGCTCGCGGGAAGAAACCACGTCGAGCAAGCTGGACCGCTAACGTCGCTATCCAGCATTTTCTTCCTCAGCGTCCTCAGCGACCTCAGCGGTTAACTATCTCGGTTTCCCGCGGGCGTGTTTCTTTTGGCGCATCTGGGAGAGCGTGGTAGTCTTGGTGGCGGCTTCGCCTTTGATCTCGGCGATCTCGTCGCGGAAGCGGGCGGCGGTTTCGTAGTCCATCGCCTCGGCGGCGGCTAGCATCTGGCGCTCGAGCTCGGCGATGTATTCGGTCTTATCCAGATCGCTCTCGCTGGCGTGGATGGCCGCGGCGGCTGTGCGGCGAGCCTGCATCTGGTCGGTCAGCGACGTGTTGATGGCCTTGATGATTGTCGTGGGCGTGATGTTGTTGGCCTTGTTGTATTCGAGCTGCAGGCTGCGGCGGTAGGCGGTCACGTCGATGGCTTCCTGCATCGAGGGCGTAATCTTGTCGCCATAGAGCACCACCTTGGCGTTGACGTTCCGGGCGCAGCGCCCGATCGTCTGGATCAAGCTCGTGGCCGAGCGCAGGAAGCCTTCCTTGTCGGCATCGAGAATCGCCACCAGCGAAACCTCCGGCAGGTCCAGACCCTCGCGCAGCAGGTTCACGCCCACCAGCACGTCGAACTTGCCCTCGCGCAGGTCGCGCAGGATGTCCACCCGCTCGAGCGTGTCGATCTCGCTGTGGAGGTACTTGCATCGCATCCCCTCGGCGCGGATATACTCGGCCAGGTCCTCGGCCAGGCGCTTCGTCAGCGTCGTCACGAGCGTTCGTTCGCCGGCCTTGACGCGGTCACGCACGCGTGACAGCAGATCGGCCACCTGCCCGGTGGCTGCATGCACCTCGATCTCCGGATCAATCAGCCCCGTCGGGCGGATAACCTGCTCGACGACTTCCCCGCCGGTGAGCGTCAGTTCATACGGCCCGGGCGTGGCGGACACGAACAGCACGTCCTTCCACATCGCCTCGAACTCCTCGAACCGCAACGGGCGGTTGTCCAGGCAGCTCGGCAGGCGGAAGCCGTAATCCACCAGCACCTGCTTGCGCGACTTGTCGCCGTTGTACATCGCCCGGATCTGCGGCAGCGACACGTGCGACTCGTCGATGATCAGCAGGAAGTCGTCGCCGAAATAATCGATCAGCGTGTAAGGCCGCACGCCGGGGCTGCGGCCGTCCAGGTGCCGCGAGTAGTTCTCGATGCCCGGGCAGCGCCCCACTTCCAGCAGCATCTCGCAGTCGTAGCGCGTGCGGGCCGCGAGGCGCTGGGCCTCGAGCAGCTTGCCGCCGTTGCGCAGTTCGATGAGCCGCTGCTCGAGCTCGGCCTTGATGTTCACGACGGCCGCGTCGATGACGTCCTGGTCGGCCAGGTAGTGTACGGCGGGGTAGATGAAGAGCTGGTCGATCTGGCTGAGCGTGTCGCCGGAGACGGGGTTGATCAGGCGCAGGGCGTCGATCTGGTCGCCGAACATCTCGATCTGGTAGCCGAACTCCTCGTACGCCGGGAACAGGTCAATGGTGTCGCCGCGGACGCGGAACTTGCCGCGCTCGAAGGCGATGTCGTTGCGCTCGTACTGCAGGGCGATGAGGTGCTTGAGCAGCTCGTCGCGCTCGATCCGGTCGCCCACGCGAACGGCGCAGACCGACTTCTTGTACTCCTCCGGGCTGCCCAGGCCGAAAATGCACGAGACGCTGGCGACGATCACCGCGTCCCGCCGCGACGACAGGCTCGTGGTGGCCGAGAGTCGCAGTCGGTCCAGATCATCGCTGCGGGCGGCGTCTTTCTCGATGTAGATGTCTCGCTGCGGGATGTACGCCTCGGGCTGGTAGTAGTCGTAGTAGCTGACGAAGTACTCGACGGCGTTTTCGGGCAGAAGCGTCTTGAACTCGCCGTAGAGCTGGGCGGCGAGGGTCTTGTTGTGACTGATCACCAGCGTGGGCTTCTGGAGCTGCTGGATCACGTGCGCCATGGTAAACGTCTTGCCCGAGCCGGTGACGCCCATGAGCACGTTGCGATTCTGCCCGCGCTGGAAGTTTTCCACCAGCTTGGCAATCGCCGCCGGTTGATCGCCCGCCGGCGACATGTCCGAGATGACTTTGAAGTCTGGCATGGTCCTCTTAAGTAGTACGTTACGATTCCAAAACAATCATTATACCGTGGGGGGAAAGAGGAAGAAACCGACGACGAGGACGAGGACGACGACGAGTACGCAACAAAGCGCGGCACTACGCTTGCGGTGAGGCGTTCTCGTTCCCAACCGGCGCGCGAGGAACGAACAGCAGCACGACCAATCCCAGCGCGGCGACGCCGGCGAAGGTGCGGTACAAACCCGCGTATCCCCATGCTTGGACCACCGCGCCGCCCAGGGCGCCGCCGATGAGCGAGCCCACGCCGTAAGCGATTCCCGCGAAAACCGTCTGGGCGCTGGTCTTCATCTCCGGAGCCACCAGGCGGCTGACGTAGGTCACCGAGGCGGTGAAGAACGCCCCGAACGACAGCGAGTGCAGCAGTTGCAGCGGGATGATCTGCCACCAGGCCGTGGCCGCTCCGTACCCCAGAAGCCGCACGATCGTGCCGACCAGGCTCAGGGCGAACAGGCCTCGCACGCCGAAACGCTTCATCAGTCTGCCGCTGAAGAAGATCATCGGGATTTCGCTCACCGGCCCGATGGCCCAGAGCCACCCCGCGTGCGGGAAGTGCAGCGACTCCTTCACGAACAGCGTGAAGAAGTAGTAGTAGCTCATCATGGCCACGCGGCTGAGCACTGCCGCCAGCGTCAGCAGCACGAACCCGCGCTGCAGCAACACTCGCAGATCGGGTCGGTAGCGAATCGACGCGCCGCCGGCATGCACGGGCGGCAGGGACAACAGGCTCAGGGCCTGGTGTGCCAGGCCGATCATGAACGCCGCGGCGATCAGCGGTCGCACGTCGCCGGGGCGGCTGACGCCCAGCAGTTCCATCGCCCCGACGGCGACGATGAACGCCAGCGACCCGAACGAGCGGACGAATCCGTAGTCGCCGCCGCGCAGGTGGATGTACCGCAGCGTCAGGCCGTCAGTCAGGGCGATGATCGGTTCGCGGAAGAGCCCGTAGACCACAATGGCGGCCATTACCGCCCAGAGCGACCCGCCCGCCAACCAGACCAGGCCGAAGGCGGGGATCGACGCCAGGACCGCCACGCTCAGCGCCAGGCGCGGGCGACCGAGGCGGTCGGAGAAGTAGCCCCACAGCGGCGGGGCCAGCATGGTCGTCATGCCCAGAGCCCCCTGGATGAGGCCGATGTTCTCCTTGGAGAACCCTGCGTTCTTGAGGAAGACCTGCAGGTACGGCGCCACCACGCCCACCGGCAGAAACTCTGCAACGTACACCCAGACAAAGCACGCCGCCACGCCGGGCGGGAAGCCCGCCAGACCCGGACGCTCGTGCTGTAATCTTTCACTCATTCGAGCGGACATGATAACAACCATGACCGTAATGAACATGCACTCGTTTTGTTAGCGGCGGGGCGCTGCTCGACCCATGGCGACCCGCATGAAACAAAAACGCGTGTCGCCATGCCACCCAACATCTTTCCCCATTCGTGTCATTCGTGACATCCGCCTTCGCCAAGGCTACGGCGGACAGGTTCGTGGACGTAACTTCCCCGATCCCCACATGCGGGTTACTATGCAATGATGAGGAACCCCACGCGAACGCTCATGGCCATGTACGCCGCGATGCGGCGGCGGTTCGGCCACCAGGACTGGTGGCCGGGGGATACGCCGCTGGAGATCTGCGTCGGGGCGATCCTCACCCAGAACACCAACTGGGGCAATGTCGAACGGGCCATCGGCAACCTCAAGGCCGCCGGCGCGCTCGACGTGGGCGTGCTGCACGCGATGCCGCCGACCGCGCTGGCCGAATTGACCCGCCCGGCGGGGTACTTCAACATCAAGGCGCGGCGGCTGAAGAACTTCACCGCCCGCGTGGTCGAGCACTCCGGCGGCGACCTGGGCCGCTTCCTCGACCGCGACGTTCACGAACTGCGCGAGGACCTCCTGAGCGTTAACGGCGTCGGTCCCGAGACGGCTGACAGCATCATCTTATATGCGGCCGGTCGGCCCAGCTTCGTCGTCGACGCGTACACGCACCGGATCCTGCTTCGCCACGGGATGGCGAGGCGCCGGTACGACTACACGACGATCAAGAAGAAGATCGAGACCGCCCTGCCGGCCGACGCGGCATTGTGGAATGACTTTCATGCGCAATTCGTAGCCGTGGGCAAATACCACTGTCGCCCCAAGGCCCTCTGCCGCGGCTGTCCGCTGCAGCGATTCGCCCACGACGAACACAGGCAACCGCGACGATGACGGCGATGTCGGGGCTACCACTTGCATCCTCAGGACCAAGTGAGTAGATTTTTCTCTTTGCCAATGGCGGAAGGAACAATGATGGGTGAACAATATCATTTCCTGGCGATCGACTTCGGCGCATCGAGCGGCCGGGGTGAACTTGTCACTCTTGAAGACGGCGTCCTGCACCTGCAGGAAATCCACCGCTTCGAGAACCGCCCGGTCAAGATGGGCGGCACGATGTACTGGGACCTGCCCTATCTCTTCGGCGAAGTCATCGAGACGCTCAAAGTAGTCGCCAAGCGCGGGATCAAGCTGGCCGGCATCGGCGTCGACACCTGGGGCGTGGACTTCGGCCTCCTGGCGGCCGACGGCAAGCTCCTGAGCAACCCCGTCCATTACCGCGACGCCCGCACCGAGAACATTCACGCTTACAGCGACCCGATCATGTCGCGCGACGAAGTCTTCGCGGCCACCGCGATGGAGCCCTGGAGCATCGGCTCGCTCTTCCAGCTCCTGGCGATGCAGCGCGACAACAGCCCGCTGCTCAAGGCCGCCGACACGATGCTCTGGATGGCCGACTTGTTCCGCTATTTCCTCTGCGGCAAGAAAGTGGCCGAACTGTCGCTGGCGCAGACCTCGTGCCTGATCGGCACCAACCGCAAGCTCTCCAGTGAAGTCGTCAAGCGGTTCAAGCTCCGCCGCAAGATGTTCCCCCAGCTCGTGCGCCCGCCGCTGGTGCTGGGCGACCTGCTGCCGGAAATCGTCCAGGCCGCCGGCCTGACCGGGCCGGTGCCGGTCATCGCCACGGCCGGTCACGATACAGCCGCGGCCGTGGCGGCGGTTCCCGCCCGCGGCAGCGACTGGGCGTTCCTGTCCTGCGGCACGTGGAGCATCACCGGCACGCTGGTCAAGCACCCCGTCGCCACGCCCGAGGCCTTGAGAATGGGCTACTCGTGCGAATGCACCATCGGCGACTGGTTCACGTGCAAGAACATCCCGGGCCTGTGGGTCGTTCAGGAGCTGCGCCGCAAGTGGCACAGCAGCGAAGACCCGTGGGACTTCAACCGCATGGTCGCCGAGGCCGCAGCGGTCAGCGAGGTTCCCCTGTTCGACGTGAACCATCCCACCCTGATGGCCCCGGCCGACATGGAAGACGCTCTGCGCAAACTCCTGGCCGGCGGCGCCCATCTGGACCGCGGCCACCTGGTGCGTTCGGCGCTGGAGAGCCTGGCGGCCGAGTACGCCCGCTCCATCGACGCCATCGCCACCCTGACGGGCAAGCGCCCCAGCGCGCTGTACATGGTCGGCGGCGGGATCAAGAACAAGCTGCTCTGCCAGCTCACCGCCGACGCGTGCAACATGACGGTGTACGCCGGCGTCGACGAGTGTACAGCCGTGGGCAACGGCCTGGGGCAGGCGCTGGCGCTGGGCATCATCAAGACCAAGGGTGACATCCGCAAGATCGCCCGCGCTTCGTTCGAGATGTCGACATTCATGCCTGAAAATCGTCAGCATTGGCAAGCCAGGCTGGCACAGTATGCCCAGTTGCAGGCGGGCAAATAACACCGCACCGGAAAAACTAACCCAGACGCAGAAGGAGAGAGCATGGCAAGCAACGCACCGAACTTTGAGAAGCTTTCCGCCACCAAACGAAAGTTTGAGACTTTCGACAGCACGCTCGTGGGCCCGACGCCGACGATCGCCCTGACGCCCGTGGCCGACGGCCGCGTCGGCGCCTACGAAGACAACGTCGACCGCACCTGGGCGATGACCCAGCGCGTCTACGACCTGATCACCAGCAAGGTCAAGCTGCCCGACGGGCGCCCCGTGCGCGTGGTCGTCGCGCCGGAAATCGTCTACGGACCCCGCACTGGCGCCATCGCCCAGAAGTACTACGCCGAGCAGAACGTCGGCGCCAACATCTGGATCAGCCGCTCGTGGTCGTACTCGGACGAGTTGATGAGCGCCGCGGCCGGCGTGGGCTCCACCGAGTGGATCCAGGCCGCCTACGGACTCAACCAGACCGACCGCCCCGGCGCGGTGTGGCTCAAGGCCTTCACGGCCGCCATGGACGAGAAGAAGCGCCCGATCTTCTGCATCTACTCGCCGGACCTGGAAGACGAGACCAAGGGCATCAACGACTTCGTGACCGAGCGCCTGGTGCGGTTCGCCCGCTGCGCCGCGGCGGTGATGTACATGCGCGGCAAGAACTACCTGTCGATCGGTTCGGTGTCGATGGGCATCATCGGCTCGGACGTTCGCCGCAACATGATGGAACAGTACCTGGGCATGGGTTCGGTGTCGGTGGACATGGTCGCCCTCCGCGGCCGCATGGACAAGGGCCTGTTCGATCACGAAGAGCTGGCCGAGTCGATCAAGTTCTTCAAGAAGTTCAAGATGGACTTCGGCCCGGGCAAGCGCCCGCAACCGCCCGAGAAGCTCATCGAAGACGTGATGAAGATGACGCTGATCGTGCGCGACTTGATGATCGGCAACCCGCGCCTGGCCGACTCGAAGGTCGCCAAGGCCCAGGGCTTCGTCGACAACGTCGAGTTGGCCCAGGGCGCCAACGCCATCGCCTCGGGCACGCAGGGGCAGCGCCAGTGGACGGACCTGTACCCCAACTTCGACGTCGCCGAGAGCCTGCTGTGCAGCTCGTTCGGCTGGGAAGGCCCGCGCACGCCGTTCATCGTGGCCACCGAGAACGATTCCAAGAACGCCATCGGAATGCTCGCGGCGCACCTGCTGACCGGCGGCATGCCGCAGCTCTTCGCCGACATCCGCACCAACTGGACGCCCGAGAGCATCAAGGCCGCCACCGGCAAGGACGTCACCAAGATCTGCCCGCAGGGCATCATCGACAAGCGCAACAGCGGCGCCGGCGCGCTGGACTACGCCGTCAACGCCCTGGAACTCGCGGGCAAGAACTGGAAGAAGATGTCGGCCGCCGACGCCTGGGACGCCATCCGCTCTAACCCGGCCGTCCATAACAAGCTGATGAAGGCCGCGATGGACGCCACGACGTACATGGGTGCCGGCCTGACGTACTTCCCCGGCGACGGCCTGTCGAGCCACTACCGCACCCCCGGCGGCGTGCCGATGACGGCCTACCGCTACAACGCAGTCGGCGACATGCTGACCTGCTCGATCGTCGAGGGCGAGACGGTCGAACTGCCCGTCGCGGTGGGCGACCACATCAGCCGCGTGACGGACAAGACCTGGCCCGAGAGCTACTGGATGCCCCGCGGCATGAGCAGCTTCGAGTACATGAGCCGCATCGGACCCAACCACGACGCCAACAGCTTCGGCCTCATCGGCGCGGACATGATCACGTTCAACGCGATGCTGCGCATCCCGGTGGACATGCACAACGTCTGCAAATGCGAGATCTTCCGCCCGACGATGTGGGACCGCTTCGGCGGCGACGACTACCGCGCCTGCGAATACCTCGGCGCGCTTTACGCCTGATAGTGCATCCGTAACACAAAGGGCCCGGGAGCAGCGATGCTTCCCGGGCTCTTTTCTTGCGCGGACGGATTTCCAATTTCCAATTTGGCATTTCCAATTTAACAACATTAAACAACAAAGACGCCAGCCCTGGGCCTGCGATGTTTTTGAATTGCTTTTCAATTGGAAATTGTAAATTGGAAATGGGAAATTGGTCACCCTATGAACTACACCAACCCGATCATCCCCGGCTTCTATCCCGACCCGAGCATCTGCCGCGTGGGCGAGGATTACTACCTCGTCACCAGTTCATTCGAGTACTTCCCCGGCGTGCCGATCTTTCATAGCCGCGATTTGTACAACTGGCGGCAGATCGGGTACGTGCTGAACCGGCCCGCACAATTGCCGCTGGACAAGAGCCCGATCTCCTGCGGGATCTTCGCCCCGACGCTGCGGTACCATGCCGGCCGCTTCTACATGATTACCACCAATGTCTCCTTCGGCGGCAACTTCCTGGTGACGGCTACCGACCCGGCCGGGCCTTGGTCGGCGCCGGTTGCGGTGGACTCGCCGGGGATCGATCCTTCGCTGACGTTCGACGGCGACGGCACGTGCTACATCACCGGCAACTGGTGCGACGACGGCCGCGGGGGCAAGGGGATCGGCGTTGCCCGCATTGACGCCGCCTCGGGCAAGTTGCTCGAGCCGATGCGGTTCATCTGGTCCGGCACGGGCGGCCAGCACGCGGAAGGGCCGCACCTCTACCACATCGGGCGGTGGTGGTATCTGCTGATCGCCGAGGGCGGCACGGAACTGTGCCACATGATCACCATCGCCCGAAGCGAGAGCCCGTACGGGCCATTCGAGTCCTGCCCGCATAACCCGATCCTCACGCATCGCTCGCTGCCGTCGCGCATTCACAGCATCGGCCATAGCGATCTGGTGCAGGACCATCGCGGCAACTGGTGGATGGTCTTCCTGGGCACGCGACATTCGCTGTTCATGTATCCGACGCGGCACCACCTGGGGCGCGAGACGTTTCTGGCGCCGGTGACGTGGACCAACGGGGATTCCGGGGTCACTGAAGTGACCCGGCCGACGGACCTCGGTTGGCCTGTGATAAACGCCGGGCGTCCGATTGAATTGCAGATGGATGTCCCCGCCGCTTTACCGGCGCATCCATTCCCGCCGACGCCGACGCGCGACGATTTCGACTCGCCGCAATACGCCATGTCATGGAACTGGCTGCGAAATCCGGTGATCGAGAATTACTCGCTCACGCAGCGCCCGGGGTGGCTCACGCTCAAGGGCTCGGCCGTCACGCCGGACGCGGAAGACTCCCCCACCCTGATCTGCCGCCGCCAGCAGCACTTCAACTGCCGCGCGGCCGCACTGCTGGACTTTGTTCCCGCGGCTGAAAATGAAGAAGCGGGTGTCTCCGTGCGGATGAACGACCGCCATCATTACGATCTGGCGGTGACGATGCGCGGCGGCAAACGCTGCGCGATCGTCCGCCAGCGCATCGGCGACATTTTTCAAGAGACGGCCTGTCAGCCGCTGCCGGATGGGCCTGTGGAATTGTCCATCGAGGCCACGCGCGACACGTATTCGTTCGCAGCCCATGGCGACCCGCTTCGCGTGTCGCCATGCCACCCCGAAGACGGCAAAGGAGTGATTCCCCTCGGCAAGGCCTCAACCGCCTACCTCACCAGCGAGGCCGCCGGCGGGTTCACCGGCGTGATGATCGCACTCTACGCCACCGGCTGGGGCAAACCCTGCACCGCTACGGCAGCATTCGACTGGTTCGACTACATCCCCCTTCCCGACGACGAGCGATAATCATGACATCCAAAGAGCGAATCAAGCGGCAGGTGCTGGGGCAGGAAGTGGACCGCATTCCAACCGTCGGCGGGTGGATGCTCAGCGCCGGCGTGCTAGCCGAGTTCGCCGGCGTGAGCGTCGAGGCGTTCCTGGCCGACGCGCAGGCGATGACGATCCGCGCGTACAGGAATCTCGGCGCCGACGCGCTGGTGGGCGGGCTGATCGTGCCCAGCGTGGCTGACCAGGTGCGGAACGGGCAGGTCGAGGAGGCCAAGTTCTCCCAGTTCACGCCGGAAGACCTCGTCAAGCGAGCCGAGCAGGCCCCGGCGTCGGAGCAGGAGTTCCTGGCCAAGGTCGACCGCCCCAAGATGCGGGCCGATTACGCCAACTGGATCGGCGAGCAGCGCAAAAGCTTCGACGGCATGGAACTGATCCCCACGTTCTGGCACGTGGTGCCCAACTTCATGATGTACTGCAGCTACGGCTACGAGGCATATCTGGCCGCCTGCGCGATGTACCCCGACGCCGTCGAGCGGATCTACTGGGAAAGCGCCATCGACGCCCGCTCGACCAACTCGATCCTCGTCGACGTCTACCGCGACCTGGACCTGCCGCCGATCCTCTTCACCGGCCACGATATGTGCATCAACACCGGCACGATGGTCAGCCCGGCCTTCCTGCGCCAGCGCTACTGGCCGCTGTGCAAGTACGCCATCGCCCCGCTGGTCGAGGCCGGCATCCGCGTGATCTACCACTGCGACGGCAACGTCATGCCGATCATCGACGACATCATCGCAGCCGGGTTCTCGGGCTTCCAGGGCTTCCAGTACGAGTACGGCGTGGACCCGTTTGCCTTCTCAAACCGCCGCAGCCTGCAGGGGCAGGAGTTCCTGTACATGACCGGCATGAACATCTCCCGCACGCTGCCCTGGGGCACGCCAGCCGACGTACGCGAGGAACTCGAGTATGTGCTGGACTACACGCGCGGCGGTAGAGGCCTGCTGCTGTTCTCCAGCAACGTGATCGGCCCGGAAGTACCCGCCGCCAACGTCGAAGCCGCCTACGACTTCTGCCGCACCTACGACCCCAACACCCCCCGCCCCACCGCCGCCGCCAAGCCACGCCCGTGGCCTTGGGGCGCCAGGCACGGCTGAGTCATCGGCTGAGTCATCGGCTGACTCCTTGAGGCACTCCGTGGCTTTCGGGACGTTCCATGAACTTCCCGGCGGCGGTGGCTTTTACTTGCTCCCTCTGGACGATCCGGGCCTCGATCACATGCAGCGGGGACTGCGAGCGTGCTATGCGGGCGCTGACGGTCAGCGAATCGTGCAGCTCGATGGGATGTCTGAATCGCACGGTCATCTCGGCCGTCACCGCCGCGATGCCGTGGGCGAACAGGCAGTTGGTCATTGCCCCATCCAGAAGCGCCGCCGTCACGCCGCCATGCATCGTGTCCGGGTAGCCTTGAAGGCGCTGGCGGCACTGAAAACTCGCTTCGACGCTGCCGTCGTCGCGCAGCGAGAAACGCAGGTTCAGCCCGCCGCCGATCTCGCGGCCGCAGACGATGCACAGGGGATGCATCGCATCGCGCGTTCGTTCGAGAACATCCTGGCGCGGTTCAGTGGTCGCAGGCATTAGGACCGGCTTTCAGCGTGCCCGAGAGGTATGCCGCGACCGTATCCTCGATTCCCTCAGGCGCAGCGCCGACGACCACGGCGATTCCGTTCTGTGCGAACAGGTCCTGGGCCCTTTGGCCCATGCCGCCGGCGATAATGACGTTGACCCCTTGCTCGTGCAACCATCGCGGCAGCACGCCGGGCTCGTGGGGCGGCGGCGTCAGATAGTCCGTGGCAATGACAGCCTTGGCGGCGTCATCGACTTGCACGATGGCGAACTGCTCGCAATGTCCGAAGTGCATGCACAGTTTGCCGTCGGCCATGGGAATGGCAATCTTCATAACGCTCTCCTTATGCGGGCAAGGCATATCGTGGGTGGGGGTAAGGTTCAGGATCGGTCCGATGATCACGGCGAAGGCCTTGGCTGCCTGGCTGTCCGCAAATGCCTGAACGAACGGTTTGCCGCTGTCCCCGGAGGCGACGATCTGGGGGTCGAAGGGAACACGCCCAAGGAATGGAACGCCCATCTCGGCGGCAAGTCGTTCGCCGCCGCCGCTCTTGAACAGGTCGATCTGCTTGCTGCAGTGCGGGCACGCCAGGCCGCTCATGTTCTCGATGATCCCGGCAATACGGAGGTCGAGGGTTTTGCAGAATGAGACGCTGCGGCGGACGTCGGCGACGGCCACCTCCTGCGGCGTGGTGACGACGACGGCCCAGGCGCCTTTGCCCACCATCTGCGCCACGGCAAGGGGTTCGTCACCGGTGCCCGGCGGGGAGTCGATCACCAGGCAGTCCAGCGGTCCCCATTCGACGTCCTTGAGGAACTGCCGGATGACGTTGTACTTCATGGGCCCGCGCCAGATCACCGCGTCGGCGGGGCTGTCAAGCAGCAGGCCCACCGAGACGACCGAAAGATTCTCGCTGATCCGGATAGGCGAGACGCCGCCGGCATCGTCGCCGACAAGGCGTTGGCCGCCGAGGCCAAGGATTGTCATGATGCTCGGGCCATGCAGGTCCACGTCCAGCAGGCCGACCTTCTTGCCCGCGGACGCCAACGAGACGGCCAGGTTGGCCGCAACCGTGCTCTTGCCCACGCCGCCCTTGCCCGACAGGACGAGGATCTTGCAGCCGATGCGTTCCATGCGCGTTTGAAGCGTCAGTTCGTCCAGTTGGCGCTGGGACTCATCGACACTACATGCTTCTGAAGAGTGCTGGCTCATATCGGCTACACCCAATGCCCTTCGACGTCCGCGTCGTTGGAGGGCTTGAGTTTACCGGCCTTGAATTGCTCGAGGGCCTCGCGCACGCTGCCGGCGGCGCCGGTGTAGATTGTCACCCCGCCGGCCTGGAGGGTGACGAAGGCCTTGGGCCCGACGTGCCCGGTGATGACGGCCTCGACGCCCAGTTGGACGACATTCCGTCCTGCCTGAATGCCCGCCCCCTGTGCGGCGTTGAGGTTTTGCTCGTTGTCGGCGGCGTTGAAGTCGCCGGTTTCGGTATCGGCAATGATAAAGAACTTGGCCCGCCCGAATCTCGGGTCAAGAGGCGCATCGAGGTCCCGCCCCTGTGCAGTCACTGCGATCTTCATATGGAGTCTTCCTTGCGTGCTATGACGGCCATCGGTTGACCGCATGCCCTGATACCAGCAACCGCCATGCCATCACGAAGTTCGCGATCACAAGAGGGGCAAACCCCATCTATTGCAGTCCCCAAGGAAGCGGGCGACGAAAAGTGCCTCGCGTAATCGTGCATGCTGTCGGGCATAATATCATGGTCTCGACCGCGCATGAACGCATAATGCACGATTACACCGGCATCCTTCTTCCCCGGGTTCCCATGACATGATCAGCCGCGCAGGGAGACAATCCGCCAGTGTGCGATAGTGCTCCCGGTTCCGGAAGAAATACGTCTGGGCGACGCTCAGTTCGTGATACGACCTCCACGACAAGTCAGTGAGATGTGTCGGGGTCTCCGCGCTCGCGGTGCAGTAGAACCGCAGAACAACGGGCGAGTGCTCCGCCCCTTGCTCACCTGCTCTGCGCCCGCGGCGGCAGTGGGCGTTGCTGGATTCGAACCAGCGGCCTCCTCCTTGTAAGGGAGGCGCTCTAACCAACTGAGCTAAACGCCCGCGATGCATTGCGACAGGCAGATTATAGGCACTGAGGCCTGAATCGCAACGAGGAAACGATATGCAATGACTGCAAAGGACCCGCCGGGGCGCTCCCTCCGTGCGCCCCGGCGGGGGTCCGCGCACTCATGCTTGTGCTAGACGTGCAGGTACTCGCTGTCGAGGGCGGCCCGGATCTTGGCCAACGCCGAGTTCTGCAGTTGGCGAACCCGTTCGTTGGTCAGGCCGACGAGCTTTCCGACCTCGGCCAGCGTGCGCTTCTTCTCGACGGTTCCCAGGGCGAATCGCGCCTGGACGATCTTGCGCTCGACATCCGTCAGGTGCGCCCGATTCTGGGCGAGGATCTCCTTCAGGGCGTCGACGGAACTGTCGCGCTGGATCTCGTGGCGCTTCTCGTCGAAGTCGCTGCGCTCCATCTCCGGGTCGTACTCGACGGGGAAATGGCTGCGGTAGCGCCCGGTCTTTGTGGCGAGCCTGTTGAAGCTCTTGAGGATCGCCCGGCAGGCGTAGGTCGAGAACTTGAAGCCCATCGAGGCGTTGAACTTCTCGATGCTGCGCAGCAGCGCCATGTTGCCCTCGGAGACGATCTCACCGAAGTCCACGTTGGGGATGCGCGTGCGCTTGGCCATCGCCAGCACCAACGCCATGTTCGCCCGCACCAGGGCCGAGCGGCACTTCATCACCCGGGTGAACCATTCGCTCATCTCCGCCGCCCGCGACAGGCTCGAGCGCTTCTTCTGCTGGGCGATCAGCTCGGCCAGGCGCCGGCGAGCGTAGTTGTACCGCAGGAACAGGTGCGTCTCCTGCCCGGGCTTGAGCGCCACGCGCCGCTGGCGGGTGGCCACCGCATCCTCATGCACTTCGGGAAAGTGCGTCCATGCCGGCACGGGGATCTCGCTGTCAGGGCCGAAGAACCGCTCTTCGGCGTCGCTCTTGTCAAACTCAGAGCTCTCGACATAGTCGATCGCGTCAGGGATACGTTCATAAACCCGTCGCTGCTCGGCGGTCAGGCCGTCAAGCTGCTCCCGGGCACGGTCCGTTTGATTTTCGGTCAACTTCTCAAGGGTGGTCATGTCTTTACCTTTCCTGAATCATTCCTTAGCGAGTGGCCTTGGACTCCTTGGCTTGTCTTTCGGCCTCACACTAATGGTACGTTTTTGGTCCTAAAGGCGGATGGCCCGGCGGCCATGAAGTTTCCTTCAGATTTTCCCCCAAAGCCCATACACCAGCGCCCAGGCGGGGAAGAAGCCCATAAGGCATATCCCGTAACCTTTGAATGTAGACTGGTTTAGTCCACGTTGACCCGGCTGACATAACTCCCTGGGCAGCTATGCTCGCTCACTGAAAAATATGCGAAAAGTTTCAGGAAATGTTGGGTGGACAGTTTGGTTAAATCGGACTTTCGTTGTCCACTATTCCGAAGCCAACGCCAGGCGGCGATTGTATGCCGCTATCACATCCTGGCGGCGCAGCAGCCCCAGCACCTCCCTGCCGGAACCGGAGTTCACCACCGGAAGCTCTTCAAACTCCAGGCGGGCGAAGTCTGTCATAGCCGTCGACAGGTCGACATCCAGCCGCAGAGGCTCCACCTCATTGACGATGTCGCTGACGATGGCGAATTTGCCGAACTCCCGTTCGTAGATGACGCGCCGCATCTGGTTGAGGCTGAAAAGGCCGCAATAGTTGCCGGCTTCGTCCACCACCGGAAAGACGCTCTGGGTGGTGACGGGGATCGCCTCCATGACCTTGGCCAGCGGCGTGGCCATGCCGAACGTCATGACGGCGCTCGCGGCGGGCTTCCAGATGTCCCCCACGGATACGCCCTTGAGGACGCCGATCACGAAGTCGCCGCGGTGGGCGGGCGACTGAAGACGCGAGGGCACCTGCTCGCGGTAGATCGACCATCCGCGGCTGAGCAGGTACGCCAAGGCCGAGACCCACATCGCCGGCAGCAGCAGTTCGTACCCGCCGGTCAATTCCGAGACCATGATGATCGTGCTGACGGGCACTTTGGCCGCGGCGGAGAAGAACCCCGCCATTCCCAGGATCACGAACACGTCGATGCGGGTGACGACGGTGGGCATCCAGTGCTGGAGCACCAGGCCCACCGCGGCGCCGAGCGTTCCGCCGATGACCATGCTGGGCCCGAAGATGCCGCCCGAGCCGCCCGAGCCGATCGTCAGCGAGGTCGTCACGATCTTGCCCAGCCCGATCGCCCCCAGCACCAGCAGCGCCGCGGTGAACCCGTACTGGAACTGCCCGGCCAGCAACTTCTGCAGGATCCCATATCCGAACGACAGCACGTTGAGCGAGTCGTTCTGCACTTCGCTGCCCAGTCCCGACAAGGCGTAAAAGATGCCCAGGGCGAAGAGCCCGGTGGCCGCGGCGCCGATGGCCGGGCGGAAATGCGCCGGCACCTTGAAACGATGGAACATCCCCTGCGCCGCGTAGAAGAACCGCACATACACCAGCGAGGCCACCACCATCCCCGCGGCCAGGATCGTCAGCGGACCCAGCAGCAGCGGGTTATTGAACGCCAGCCCCGGCTGAACCGACAATAGCGGCTCGAACCCCGTCCCCACGCCGAAGCCGTACAGCGAGACCATGGCAAAGACGCAGTACGCCACCGTGCAAGAGATGAATGCCGGAATCAGGGCCTCGGCTTCGAAATCTTCCTCGCGGTACAGCACCTCGATGGCGAAGATCGCCCCGGCCAGCGGGGCCTTGAAGATCGCGGCGATTCCGGCCCCCAGCCCCGCCGCCAGGAGCATGCGCCGCTCCGATTCGGAGAGCTTGAGCAGCGTCCCCAGCAGCGAACCGAATCCCGCGCCGATCTGGGCGATGGGGCCTTCCCGCCCGCCCGACCCGCCGGTGCCCAGCGTGATAGCCGAGCAGATGATCTTCACCACCGGAACCACCGGACGGATGATGCCCCGGTTCTTGTGGTAGGCCTTGATCGCCGCGTCAGTGCCGTGCCCTTCCGCCTCGGGGGCGATCTTGTAGACGATCAACCCCGAGATCAGCCCGCCCAGCGTGATCACCGCCAGGATCATCCAGGGCACAAACCCGCCGAACATCGGCGTGACGCTGTGGAACAGGCTCCACTCCCCCGACGGACCCGAGGGCTGATAGCCGGCGAGCAGTTCCAGTCCATACCGCATCACGAGGTGCGAGAGATACTGAAACGCCACCGCCCCCAGACCCGCCACAACGCCGACCATCCCCGCCAGCAGCACGAGCCTGGCCACGGTCCGAAAATGCCCGCGCTGGGCAGGCCACATATCCAGTCGTCTCAGGTATTTAATCATCTCTCCGGCTCCGGCTCGTCTTGCCGGGGCGCCGCCGATGCGGATCCAGCGCTGGTCCCGGCCGTGGCGAACCGGCCCGCTCGCTTCTCAAGTGCCGTGGTAAACAATACTTGTGGCGGCACAGAAAGGCAGTGCGGGTTTGTCCTCAGATCGCCCTTGATCCACCTTGGCGAAGCGATTATACTTTAACACATACCGGGAGCAATGGATTTCCCGGGGGGCAAGAACGGCGTTCATTCAATCACGTAAGGGTGCGGCCGCGCGGGCGGTCGCAGGCTTCCTGGGTGGTCGGGCCACCACCCTCTGACCTCCTATTTTTCGGAGAACCTTATGTCTATTTTTCCCACGGCCCATGCGCCGCAACCGCGCGACCTGAATAACGAGAATGATGATTTCGTCGGTCGCAATGATGCGTCCGGAATCCGCCGCCCCATGCGCCTTGACCCGACCGCCGACGAGGCGGCCACGCAGGACGCTCTGGCGCGCGAGGCGTCCGGGCTGCTCCGCGGCGCCGCGGCGGCAGAGAACATCGCCGCGGCGCGCGAGATGATCTCGGCCAACATCGCCCGCATTTACAATGAGTGCGCCTCGGCTTCTCGCGGGGCGGCCTCGCATGAACTGATCCGCTCGCGCGACTGCGCGAGGGCTCTGTCGGACATGCTCACCGAGCGCGCCGAGCAGCGCGGCGGGTTCAGCCTCGCCGGCGCCTTGTGGGACGTGGCGGCCGACAGGCCCCGGCCGGACCTCGAGGAAGGCTTTTTCGCCGAGATGATCCACCTCGTCCGCGGGCTGGAGTGTCGCGCGCCCTTCCGGTTCCTCGTCGAATCGCACGAACCCTCGCAGCACCAGGGGCGCCAAGCCGCCCTCGAACGCAGCGACCAGCTCGACGGAATATGGTCGGTCGTCGAGACGAAGATGGCGCGGTACGCCCACGGACTGACCCCCGACGCCATCGGGCGCAGAGAGCAGCGCCGTCGCGACATCCTCAAGGCTCTCGGTGGCACCGAAAGCGACTGGCACGACTGGAAATGGCAGACCGCCCGCGTCATCGACAACGTCTCCCTCCTGGCCGCCACCGTACCCCTGACGGCGCAGGAGCACGCCGCCGCCACCGCCGCCCATGAGGCCGCCATCCCCTTCGCCGTCACGCCGTACTATGCCTCGCTGATCGACGAAACGCCCGGGGCCGACCGGGCCCTGCGCGCCCAGGTCCTGCCGCCGCTGGACTACATCGAGGAAATGCAGCGGCGCGGCGACGACGTGCGCGAGGCGTGCGACTTCATGCGCGAGACCGACACCTCCCCCATCGACCTGGTCACGCGGCGATACCCCGCCATCGCCATCCTCAAGCCTTACAACACCTGCCCGCAATTGTGCGTCTACTGCCAGCGCAACTGGGAACTCAAGCCCGCCATGGCGCCCGGCGCCCTGGCCGACGAAGCCACCCTCAACGCGGCGATCGACTGGATCGGGCAACATCCCGCCATCCGAGAGGTGCTTATCACCGGCGGCGACCCGCTGGCCATGCCCGATGAACGCCTCCGCTGGATCCTGGAGAAAGTCGCCGCGCTCGACAGCGTCGACATGATCCGCATCGGCTCGCGCGTCCCGGTCACCATGCCCATGCGCATCACCGACAACCTGGCCGACATGCTCGGAAGCTTCCGCCGCCAGGGCGCTCGCGACGTGGCGCTCATGACGCACGTCGAACACCCTTACGAGATCACGCCGGACCTCGCCGCGGCCGTCAACCGCCTCAAACGCGCGGGCCTGGGCGTGTACAACCAGCAGGTCTTCACGTTCTACGTGTCGCGCCGATTCGAGACGGCGCTGCTGCGACTGATGCTTCGCCGCATCGGGATCGACCCGTACTACACCTTCGCCCCCAAGGCCAAGCCCGAGACGTTCAGCTATCGCCTGCCGCTGGCGCGCCTCCTGCAGGAGCGCAAAGAAGAGGCGCGTCTGCTGCCGGGCCTCTGCCGCACTGATGAACCGGTGATCAACCTTCCGGGCCTGGGCAAGAACTATCTGCGGGCGACCCAGCATCACGATCTGCTGACGGTCCTGCCTGACGGGTCGCGCGTCTACGAGATGCACCCGTGGGAAAAGAACATCGTCGAGTGCAACGAGTACGTCCTGAAGGACATGCCGATCCTCGACTACCTGCGCCGGCTGAAGGCCATCGGCGAAGACCCCGGCGACTACGACAGCATCTGGTATTACTTCTGACGTCTACGCTGTTCTTCGCCTGCCGCCCAGGATGTTGTAGACCGCCACGACGACGAGCGTGCCCACAAACGCGTCGACAAAGCCCCAGAGCAGGCCCCAGAACGCGCCGGGCCAACTGGACCCGAACCACCAGTAGATGCTGGCGAAAACCTTGACCATCTCATGAGCATAGGTCGTGGTGTACGTCGCCACTGCGCCAGTGACGAACATCGCCCCGCCCCAGACGATCCCCAGTGCCAGAGCCAGCCGAAGAGCGTTCGGCCACGGATACTTGGTGCTCGATTCCATCACACACCTCCCTCAATGCATTCTACGTGCCGCCGCGCCCCCCCGTAGCACGGGCATCTTGCCCGTGAGTGGCATGGGCGTCTCGCCCATGCTCCCGCTTTGTAGCATGGGCGTCTCGCCCATGCTCCTATCGTGTCGCGGACATCTTGTCCGCGCGTGCCGCGGGCGTCCCGCCCGCGGAGGATGACGAAACACCGCCAGGCGAGGGCTAAGATGCCTTCGCCACGCGCGGGCGAGACGCCCGCGACACGACATGTTCTTCCCCATGGCGACCCGCTGCGCGTGTCGCCATGCCACCCTTCTGCCAATCACTTCTTCAGCGACTTGGCCATCTCCACCAGCTTGATGAACTCGGCGCGATATCCTTCGGCGTCGGGACCCTTGACGGCCCGGGCCAACTCCAGCACCGCATCGAGCGTGTACGCGCCTTTGTACTGCGAGTCGCGCAGAAGCATTCCGAACGACGCGACCGCGGCCGCAAACTGCATGTCGGCGTCGGCCTTGGGGAAGTCCTTGCCTTCATCCTTGATCGCGAAGCTCAGCAGCTTGCTCGTATCGCCGTCGGGGGCTTTGTACCGAAGCTTGAGCGTCAGCGTCTCGCCGCTGGCGGCCGCCTCGGTGACCTGGGCCGGGCGGCTGTACTTGAGATCGTCCACGTTCGAGGCCGGCACCTGATCCCCTGCCGGGATCAGCTCGTACAGCGCCGTCACCGTATGCCCGGCGCCGATTTCGCCGGCGTCTTTTTTGTCATCGTTGAAGTCTTCCTTGCGGAGCATCCGGTTCTCGTAGCCGATCAGCCGATAGCCCGCGACCTTGGCCGGGTTGAACTCGACCTGGATCTTCACATCCTTGGCCACCGTCACCAGCGTGCCGCCGATCTGCTTGACGAACAGCTTGCGGGCCTCGCTCAGCGTGTCGATGTACCCGTAGTTGCCGTTGCCCTTGTCAGCCAGCTTCTCCAGCGTCGAGTCCTGCAGGTTGCCCATGCCGAAGCCCAGCACGCTCAGGAACACGCCGGTCTTGGCCTTGGCGGTGATCAGGTCCGTCAGGCTGCCCTGGTCGGTCGTGCCGACGTTGAAGTCGCCGTCGGTGCAGAGAATCACGCGGTTGATCCCGCCCTTGATGAAATTCGCGGCCGCCACCTTGTACGCCAGCTCGATCCCCGCCCCGCCGTTGGTGCTCCCGCCAGCCGACAGCCGCTCGATGGCCGCCAGGATGTCTTCCTTGCGGTCGCACGGCGTCGAGTCGAGCACCAGCCCGCTGGCCCCGGCGTAGACGACCATCGCGATACGGTCCTGCTTGTTGAGCTCGCGCACGAGCATCTGCATGGAAGCCTTCACCAGCGGCAGCTTGTTGGGCTCGTTCATCGAGCCCGAGACATCCAGCAGGAAGACGAAGTTCCCCGCCGGCCGCTCGGCCGCCTTGATTTCCTTGGCCTTGATCGCGACGCGAGCCAGGCGGTGCTTGGGCGCCCACGGGCAGGAGGTGATATCCATCACAGCCGCAAACGGCACGTCGTCCTTGGGCCCGGCGTAGGAGTAGTCGAAGTAGTTGACCATCTCCTCGATGCGCACCGCGGCCTTGGGCGGCAACTGCCCGGCATTGAGCATCCGCCGCAAGTTGGCATAGCTGGCCGTGTCGACATCGATCGAGAACGTGCTCAGCGGATGATCCATCACCTTCGTGAATGGATTCTCAACGATCTGATCGTACGCCTCGCGGTTCCACGGCTGCGTGGCGGCGCGGATGTCCCCCACGAGTCCCAAGTTACTACCGTCATATCGTTCGTTCCGCTTCGCCATTAGACCCTGGGCGAGGTAACTGCTGTACGCCGCCACAACGTTTGGTTCCACTTTTCTGTGAGTGCTGGCTACCCACACGAACACGAGAATCATCGCCGCTGCCGCGGCTGCTGTGCCGCATGCGGCAAAGATCTTGAAGAGGCGCCACCGTCGCGAAATAAACGGCGAGGCCCTCTTGTCAATCGTGGCCACGTGCTGCGATGTCAGCCCGTCGCCCTTCTCGCCCGCCAACTCGGCCGTCAGTTGCCCTGCCAGGGCGCGAATGCTTTCGACAGCCGCCGCGGCGGCGGGGTCGTCTTTTAGCTGCGACTCGATCCGGGCGGCCTCGTGCTCGTCAAGCTCGCCCAGGGCGTATGCGGTCAGTTTGGGATCATCGATATTCATCATGGTTATCTCCTACGGCCGTGAGTCGACCGTGTCGCGGACTTCTCGTCCGCGCGTGGCGAGGGCGTCTCGCCCTCGCACAGGCATGAGTGTGCGTTCGCCGCGGGCGAGACGCCCGCGGTACGCGCGGACAAGATGTCCGCGACACGGTTCAATCGCCCGCTGGGCGGGCTCGATGGCGACTCTGCATCCCGCAGGGACGCCAGGATTTAGCCGGAGGCGTAAGCCTCCGGAACCGGTTCTTGAGAACACACCGCCTCGCAGAGGCGGCAGGTTGTTGACGCTGCAACATCCGTAAAACCTTCCGCCTCTGCGAGGCGGGCAATCGGAAGAGACTTCTTCCGGAGGCTTACGCCTCCGGCTAAACCCTGGGGCCTCTTCGAGGCCCGGGCGGCCGCCGAGGACACGCACAACGGAGTTGTGCGTGGCACCCGCCGGCACATGTTCGTTTTCTTTGTCCGCGTTCATCCCATTCATCCCTGCTATTGCCCCGGCGTCAGGGACACGCACAACGGAGTTGTGCGTGGCACCCGTGTTTCACGCCTGCATGATTTCCTGGATGCGTTTGATGCCCGTGTGAATCAGGAAGCCCACGTTGGACGCCGACAGGCTCGTGATCTCGGCGATCTGCTTGTAGCTGAAGCCTTCCTGGAACTTCAGACGCAATATCTCCTGCTGGCGAGCCGGCAGCGTGGCCATCGCCGCCGAGGCTCGGCCGAGATCTTCCTGCTGCTGCACCGCGGCTGCCGGGCCGGGCGATTCGCCCGGGCTGAAATCAGCATTGGTTTCCAGATGACTCATGCGTTTCTCCTTGCGTCTGACGCTCAGCGCCGCGTTGCGGCAGACGGTAAACAGCCACGTCGCCAAGGCCGCCTCGTCCGGTGCGCGGCCCTGCCAGAGCTTGAGGAAGGTTTCCTGAACGACATCGCGGGCCCGGTCAAGGTCGCCGGTGATGCGCTGGGCATAACGCACCAGCGGCCTTTCGTACCGCTCCAGGGCCCGGCGGATCAGTTCAGCACGTGCAAGATCTTTGTCGTTCATCAGCGCCTTCCGCGTTGGCAGTCATAGATAGGACGCCGCTGCCGGGGGTTTATTAGAACAAATCCGGAATCCTCCCGGGGGACCAAATCCTAAATCCTAAGCTCTAAATTCTAAATAAAACCAAAGCTCAAAACTCAAAGGTCCAAAACACGACACCGCGCGGCAGACACGCGCGGTACGCCCAGTCCGGTCTGTTATGAATTTGTCTATTTGCTTTTTTCAATTTGTTTAGAATTTCGTACTTAGGATTTAGGATTTCCCACGTCACGCCCCTTCAAACGCCATCCTTGATTTGCGATCACGAGGGCGTTACCCTCATTGCGTGTCCGATGTATCCTTCCCAACACGCGGCGCCCCGATCGGGGTCTTTGACAGCGGCCTGGGCGGCTTGACGGTCGTGCGCGAGCTGGCCGCGGCCTTGCCGGGCGAGTCTATCGTTTACCTGGGCGACACCGCCCGCGTTCCGTATGGCATCAAGTCGCTCGAGACCGTCCGGCGGTTCGCGCGCGAAGACGCGGCGTTTCTGATGGGCTTTGCGCCCAAGATGATCGTCGTGGCGTGCAACACCGCCTCGGCTGCCGCTATCGACCTGCTCGAGAGTACCTGCCCCGTTCCGGTGGTGGATGTGGTTCGCCCCGGCGCGGCGGCGGCGTGTGCGGCCTGCACCGGCGCCATCGGCGTCATCGGCACCGAGGCCACCATCGCCTCCGGCGCGTATGTGCGCGCGATCGCGGCGGTGGACCCCACCCGCGAGGTTCACTCGCGCCCCTGCCCGCTGCTGGTGCCTATCGTCGAGGAAGGGCGCAGCGAAGACGACCCCATCGTCCTGCACGTGCTGGCCGACTACCTCCGCGACCTGCAGCGCATCCGACCGGCCGCCCTGATCCTCGGCTGCACGCATTACCCGCTGCTGTCGGGCGCTATAGCCAAGCTGATGGGTCCGCAAGTGGCGATCGTCAATTCGGCCCGCGCCACCGCCGTCCGCGTGCGGGAGACGCTGGCGGCGATGGGCATGCTTTCCGAAAGTTCCGCCGGAACGCTGCGGTGCTTCACCACCGACAACGCCCCGCGTTTTGCCGTCCTGGCGGGCTCCTTCGCCGGTCGACCGATCGAAGGCGTCGAGCAGGTCAGCCCCGACGAACTCGAAAAAGGACCGCTCGGCCGCACATGAAATACCTGGCTGTCATCCTGGTGCTGGCCGCGACGTTCCTGATGGGCGGATGCAAGGGCGACAACAAGCCCATGTCGCTGGACGACATGATCAAGAAGATGAAGCGTCCCAGCCCGACCGAGGCCGTCGCCATGGCGTTCGACCCCGACGACCCGGACCGCGCCCGCCAGGGCATCGCCGAGTTGGCCCGCCACGACTGGGGACTGCAGGAGCCCCACCTCAAGGGCTACGCCACGATTTTGCGGGTACACCCTAACCCGACCGTTCGCTGCGCCGCCGTGCGGGCGTTGGGCAAGGCCGCCGATCCCAAGTATGCACCCGACATGATCAAGGCGATGGAAGACTCCTCCATCGCCGTGCGTTGGGACGCCGCCATCGCCCTGGGGCAACTGGCCTGGCCCGACGCCGAGAAGCCCCTGCGAACCCACGCCCTCAAGGCCGACGAAGATCCCGACGTCCGCGGCGCCTGTGCCGCGGCCCTGGGCAGCTACTTCACCAAGACCTCGATGCTGGCGCTGATCCAATGCCTGGGCGACGAAGACGCGGCCGTCAGCCACCGCGCCCGAAAGTCGCTGACCAACATCACCGGCGGAGTGGATATGGGCCCCGAGCCGGCGGGCTGGCGCGGGCTGGAGAACTTCGTCGTTCTCCAACCGCCCGAAAAACCTCGCCCCTGGTACGATGCGGCAGGGATGTTCAGCAGCGAAGAAGAACTGCCCCCCACCGACGTGACTCCCCTGCCCCCTCCCCCCGCCACGCGCCCGGCGACCCGCCCGGCGTCCAGGCGGGTGTATTAGCCGGGAATGGGAACCGGGAGTTGGGAACGGGGAACCGGGAAGAGACGCCGGTTCGGTCGCAACGAGGTCTAATCGCCGGAACTCCACCGTTGTCCGCTTGTTGTTCTTTCTTGTCTGTTTTCAGCATTTCCCAGACCTCACTATTTGATATACGTTATTATTTCATAAGCACTTAAGTACACTTTCCCAGGCCGGGTTCTGCTCAGGTAGACAATCCCCTCGGCATCGCCACCGCGGCGGAGCGGATTCACTGCGAAGTTGCAGAAACCACCTGTCCACTAAGCGCAAAATTATTTTTTAATAGCGGGTTTTCCCGCTGTTTTGGCACGTGGATTATTGACCCCCGCTGTCCAGCGGCTATAATAGGGGTAGGGAACATGTCTGTGAGTCTCTATGTCTCTGCCCGCGCAATAACCGCGCAATCAGCGGCGTGGCAGGCTTAGGTCTGCGTCCCGCAGGGACGCCAGCATTTAGCCGCAGGCGTGAGCCTCCGGAAGTCGGCGGTTGTTTACCACCCGCCTCGCAGAGGCGGGACCATGAAGAACACGTTCCCCGGAGGCTGGCTAAACCCTGGAGCCTCGCCTAGGCTCATTGAATCTAATCCGAAATCTGAAATCCGCAATCGGTCGCGGCCGCGCCGCGACCTGGCTATAATCTCCCCCCATGCTCGCACTGTGCTATGACAAGACGGTAACGCTCCGCAGCGACTACCCGGCCCCCGCTCCGGAGGCGGGAGAGGTTCTGCTGGCTGTCCGCCTCGCGGGGGTGTGCAAGACCGACCTGGAGATCGTTAAAGGCTACATGGGCTTCGCCGGCGTGATGGGGCACGAGTGCGTCGCCACCGTCGCACGCGGACCGGCGGACTGGCTCGGCCGGCGCGTCGCGGTCGAGATCAACTGCCCGTGCGGACGCTGCGATCTGTGCCGGCGCGGCCTGGGCAACCACTGCCCCATGCGCGGCGTGCTGGGCATCGCCAAACGGGACGGCGTCTTCGCCGAGCTCGTAGCCGTGCCCGAAGCTAACCTGCACGCGATACCCGACAGCGTCAGCGACGACGCCGCCGTCTTCGTCGAGCCGCTGGCGGCCGCGATGCAGATCTTCGAGCAAGTACACATCGACGCCGGCCAGCGCTGCGTGATCCTGGGCGACGGGCGATTAGGGCAACTGACGGCGCGGGCGTTCAGGTCGCGCGGGCTTGACGCGCTGCTGGTGGGCAAGCACGAAACCAAGCTCGCCCTGGCGCGCGGGGCGGGCGTACGGACAGCGCAGGTGGCACAGGCTTTCCAGCCTGTGGGACACAGCCTGGAAAGGCTGTGCCACGAGTTCTCACCCGCCGCCGACGCCGACGTGGTCGTCGACGCCACGGGTTCTGCGGCCGGGTTCGATCTGGCGATGCGCGCCGTGCGCCCGCGCGGCGTCATCGTGCTCAAGAGCACCTTCGCGGCCGAGGGCGGCATGAACCTCGCCCCGCTGGTGATTAACGAGGTGACGGTGGTGGGCAGCCGCTGCGGGCCTTTCGACAAAGCCATCGCCGCCCTGGCCGAGGGCAGCGTGCGGGTGGAAGATCTGATTTCCGCCCGCCTGCCGCTCTCGCGCGCGGCCGAGGCGCTCGCCCTGGCCGCACGACCGGACATGATGAAGGTTCTGATCGATGTCGATTCACGCTGATGCGGCGTGAATAACAACATGACCACAGAGGCACAGAGAAGAACGAGGGGGTAAAAACAAAACTCGCGGGCGAGTCTTGTTCCCAACCTCATCCTACTCTGCGCCTCTGTTCTGAAATACCGCGGGGTGGCATGGCGACACACGTTTCTGTTTCTCGTGGGTCGCCATGATGCTCGCCTCGAGCCCATGGCGACCCGCTGCGCGTGTCGCCATGCCACCCAATATTTTCATGGTTTCGGGTGAACTGAAGGTTCATGTCGACTGTGGTGAGTTTGGGGCGATAGCGCGTGCCGTGGCGGGAGGGCTTCAGAATTTTCTGGAAGCCTCCGGGCGTCATCCGTATCATCGCGGCCTGAAGTTGCACGTTCGCAAATTAGACAATGGGAAAGGGACATCTATGTACAGTCGTGGGACGATTCTATTACTGGTTCTGGTTCTTGCCGTCCCGGCGGCCGCTCAGGCGCCGCTGGCCGACCGCCTGCCTGCCGAGTCGCTGGCCTACATGGGCTGGGCCGGCGCCACCGACGCCTTCAACGCCTCGGCGCCGGGGCAACTGCTCGGCGAGCCGGCCCTGGCCGACCTGCTGGCGTCGCTGCACAAAAGTGCGCTGGAGAATCTCAGCCGAAAGGAGGGCGAGTCCTTCAAGCTGGCCTGGGAGATGGGGCGCCTGGCGTGGCGACACCCGGCGGCCCTGACCGTAACGGCCCTCAAGGCCGCCGGCGGCGAGCCGCAGCCGCAGATGGCGATCCTGGTAGACCTGGGCAAGGACCGCGCCGCGTTCAGCGTACAGTTCGACGCGTTGATCAACGCGCACCTGCCGCCCATGCAGGATGCGCAGGAAGGCGCGGTGGCGTACAAGACCGTCGACGCGCCGCCGGGCCCCATCAGCACCGGCTACATGGGCGACACGTTCTTCTTCGCGATCGGCAAAGACATCGTCAAGCAGTTGCTGGCGGTCAAGCCGGAATCGAGCCTGGCTTCCAACGCCAGGTTCGCCGGCGCGGTCAAGCAGGTCACCGGGGCCGACGTGCTGACAATCAGCTTTGTGGATCTTCCGGCGATTGTCAAAGCGGTCGATTCTTTCATCCCCGCCCCGGCCAGCGAATCCGCCCCCGCCGCCGGCGCAACGCCCGCCGCCGGACCGATGAAGAAGTTCGTCGCCGCGCTGGGCCTGGGCAGGACCCAGCTCCTGGTCTCCTGCACCCGCGTTCTCAAGCCCGGCCTGTACACCCGGACGCGGATCATCTCCCCGGCCCCGCATCAGGGTCTGCTGGGGGTGCTGGCCGCGGCTCCGCTCAAGGCCGATGCCCTGGCCGATGTCCCCGCCGACGCCGACATTGCCGTCGCGGCGAACATTTCCCTTCTGGCGCTCTGGCGCGAAATGCTGGGGCTCGTCCAGGCCGTGCCCGACGCGCCGCTGACGGCCGAAAGCATCAAAGCCATGGTCCAGGCCTCGATCAACCTGGCGGTTGAGGAGGACCTGCTGGCGACCTTGGGCGATAGCTGGACGATGACCAGCGCGCCGTCGCTGGGCGGATTCCTCACCGGCACGGTCGTCTGGGCCGATGTCAAGGACAGCCCCAGGCTCCAGCAGTCGCTCGACAGCCTCTGCTCGCGGTTCCTGGCCGCCCCGACCACCCAACCCGCCCGGCGCAGCAGAGGCCCGCAGTTGATGGTCAGCAACGCCGGCAACGTCAAGTACATTGGCTTTGCCCCCGACGTCGTGCCGGTAGCCCCGGCGTGGACCATCCAGAACAACCGCCTCTACATGGCGCTGTTCCCGCAGGTCGTCGCCGCGGCGATGCAGAAGCCGGCCGCCTCGCTGGCGGAGAACCCCAAGTTCCTGCAGTACCGCCGCCTGGTTTCGCCCAAGGCCTCGATGATCAGCTACGTCGAGTGCCCCCGGATTCTTCAGGAAGTCTACCCGCTGATCCTGACGCTGGGCACGGCGGGCGCAAATGAAGCCGCCGGCGAGGGCATCAACCTGCGCCCGGGCATGCTGCCTTCGCTGCTGACGATGCAGAAATACGTTTCGCCCGCGATCTCGGCGCTGTCCAGCGACGAAGGCGGCGTCACCACCGAAGACTACTGCACCCTGCCGATGGGCAATGTCCTGTCCAGCGTGCTGAACATGGCGATGCAGTTTGGGTTCACGGCAAGCAAACCAGTACGCTACGCCGAACCAATACACGTCGACCCGCAGGTCTTCCCCCAAGAGTAGACGCTTCGAGAAAGGAAACTCAAATGCGTATCACCGCAATGTTGACCGTGACGCTGGTGCTGATGTCGGCGATCCCCGCGGCCGCCCAGGCTCCGGCAAACGCACAGGCCCCCCTGGCCGACCGCCTGCCCGAGCAGTCGTTGATCTATTTCGGCTGGGCCGGCGCCACCGATGCCTTCAATGCCGCCGCGGCAGGGCAGATGCTCCAGGAACCCGCCCTGGCCGAACTGTTCAAGTCGCTGCAGGCGACAACCATGGCCCACCTGCCCAACGACGATCAGGGCAAGGAAATTGCGGCGATGTGGGAGGCGGCGCGCCTGGCGTGGCGGCATCGGGCGGCTTTGAGCCTGGTGGACCTGACGGTCCCGAAGACCGGTCCGCGCCCGATGATTGCGTTTCTGGTCGATCTGGGCAGTGACAAGGCGGCATTTGCGGCACAGTTCGAGATCATGCGAAAACCCGGAACGACCAAAGATGTCCAGGAAGGCGGCCTGACGTATAAGCAATCAACAGACGGCGCAGTCTGCTTCGGATACGTCGGCGATACTTTCTTCTTCACCGTCGGGGAAGGCATGGTCGCCAGGCTGCTGGCCGTCAAGGCCCAGACGAGCCTGGCCGCCAGCAAAAAGTTCCAGGCCGCCTTCCAGCAGGTGCAGGGTCCGGACATTCTGACGGTGACCTATGCGGACATCCCCGCGGCCGTCAAGGCCTTCGAAGCCGTCGCGAAGTCGCCGGCGCCGACGGACGCCCCGCAAGAGGCCGCCGCGCCGACAACGCAACCCTCGCCTGCCAAGGCGGTGATCGCCGCCCTGGGCCTGGACAAGGCCCAGGCTCTGGTCTCCTGCACGCGGGTGCTCAAGCCCGGACTGTTCTCCAAGACGAGGCTCATCAGCCCCGGCCCACACCGAGGCCTGCTCGGGGCGGTCGTCGGTTCGCCGTTGCCCGCCTCGGCTTTGACTGACGTGCCCGCCGACGCCGACATCGCCGTGGCGGCGAATATTTCCCTGCTGGAACTGTGGCGCGAGGCGCTCAAGGTGCTTCAGCACCTGCCCGATTCTCCGCCCTCACCCCAGGCCGCCAATGCCGCCATCCAGGAAGTGCTGGGACTGTCCATCGAGGATGACGTGCTGGCGCCACTGCAGGGACCCTGGACGCTGGCCAGCGCGCCGTCGCTGGGAGGCTTCCTGACCGGCACGGCCGTCTGGGTCGACGCGAAGGATCCTCAGAAACTTCAGGCCTCGATCGACAGCCTGTGCCAGCGGTTCCTGCCGCTACCGGATCCGCAGCAGCGGCGACGACGACAGCCTCTGCTGCAGTCGCTGCCCGGCGGCGCCGGGGCGATCAGCTACATCGCCTTCGCCGGAGAATCCGTCCCCGTCGCCCCCGCCTGGACCATCCAGAACAACCGCCTGCACCTGGCCCTGTTCCCGCAGGTGCTCACAGCCGCGACCGTCAAACCCGCCGCCGGCCTCGCCACTACTGCCCGATTCATGCACTACCGAAAGCTCGTTTCACCCAACGCCTCCATGATCGCCTACACCGACAGCCCGCGGCTTTTGCAGCAGGTCTATCCGCTGCTGCTGGCAAGCTGGTCGGCGGCGGCCAACGCCTCACGCGAGATTCCCCTGGCGTTGCGGGCGGACATGCTGCCGACGCTGCTGGCGGTGCGCAAGTATGTTTCGCCCGAGATCAGTGCGCTGTCCAGCGACGACGGCGGCGTGACGTTTGAACGCTATTCGACTCTGCCCGCCGGCGACGCGTTTGTCGGCCTGGCCCCGGTCGCCGTGGCCGTTGCCGTGCCCGTCGTGGGCTCGGCGCTGGGGGAGGCCCGCAAGACCGCGACCCTGACCAATCTCAAGACCATCGGCGGGGCCTACCGCGAGTACCAGATGCGCAACAACAAGTTGCCCGAGCATCCGGGGCTGCTGATCGAGGCGGGCTATCTGCCCGCAATCGCGTTCAGGAGCGCCTTTAACCAGCAAGGCCGTCCCACTTACGACCCCACGACCAAACGCCTCAGTGGCGCCGATGTGACGTGCGTTCCTTACCCGTCAGACTCACAGCCGGAACCGAACATGTTGCTGGCGTACGACAATCCGCGATACTACGACGGGCAGGGCACCCCCATCCTGACCGTCGCGGGCAACGTGTTTGTCGTCGATACCCAGCGATTCAACGCGATGCTTCAGGAAGCCTCGCAGTTCATCCAGCAGTCGAAAAAAGCCCCTCCCGAGGCGCCCAAGGAAGAGCAGTAAAACAGCGACCGCTGAGACAACATGAGCAACGACTTCACCCCACCGGGCGACCTGACCGACTACACGCCTGAGCAGGCATCGCCGCAGGAGCCGCCCACGCAAGGCGGGCAGATCGCCCGCCCGACGCCGAGGCAGCTCGAGTTCCACAACTGGCAACTCGGGTTGTTCATCCACTTCGGCATCGAGACCTACACCCGCCAGGTCAGCGGCGACGGCGTGGCCGACACGGCGCACTTCAACCCCGTCGAGCTCGACTGCGAGAACTGGATGGACGCCGCCGTCGCCATGGGCGCGCAGTACGTCGTCTATACCGCCCGGCACGAGGGCGGGTTCTGCACGTGGCCGACGAAGACGCACGATTACAGCGTGGCCCACTGCCCCTGGCGCGGCGGCCGCGGGGACGTCGTGCGCGAATATGTCGACGCCTGTCGGCGGCGCGGGCTCAAGGTCGGCTTCTACCACACACCCTCGCACGACGCGCACTGCCTGCACATCTACAACACCACCCACGGCACGTACAACGAGCGGTACATCCAGACGCAGGTCGACCAGATGACCGAGCTGCTGACGCAGTACGGGCCCATCGACTACCTCTGGTTCGACCATCACAAGGGCAACGAGCTCTACCGCCGCGTCGACGACACCGTGCGGCGGCTGCAGCCGGATTGCCTGATGTTCGGCCCGGACACGTGGATCGTCGGCGGCCACACCGGCGTGGCCGAGTACCCGCTCTGGCACGCGGTGAATACCTCCGACGACAGCGAGTACGCCCGCCCCACCACCACCGGCGGCGAACCGTACGGGCGATACTATCGCTGCTGGGAAGCCAACACGATCTTCAGCGGCAACTGGTTCTGGTGGGGCCGCGACATTCTGCCGCTGGCGAACATGATCGAGCTGTACTATCAATCCGTCGGCCGCGGGGCCAACTTCCTGCCCAACTTCGCCCCCGACCCGCGCGGGCTGATGACCGACGAGGTGCTGGCGGCCGCCAAGGCTTTCGGCGACGCGATCGCCAGCCGCTTCGCCCGCCCCATCGCCACGGCCGGTCCCTTCGAAGGCCCGCAAGCCATCCTCGACCTGCCCCAGGGCAGCACGGTCAATCACATCATCGTGCGCGAGGATTTG
The DNA here is from genome assembly GCA_039680605.1 of Planctomycetaceae bacterium. Lineage (NCBI taxonomy): Bacteria > Pseudomonadati > Planctomycetota > Planctomycetia > Planctomycetales > Planctomycetaceae > Planctomycetaceae bacterium. The sequence continues at coordinate 97,736 of JBDKTA010000009.1, forward strand.
TCACAGGGCCAACTCATCGCCGAGCATCGCATCGAAGTCTTCTCGCAAGGCCGCTGGAGCATCATCGACCAGGCCCAGACCGTCGGGCCCCAGCGGATCATCAAGCTCGACTCATTGCCCGCTGAATCCATCCGCGTGACCTGCACCAACAGCCTCACCGCCAACCCGCGAATCGCAAGCCTAGCCGCATATGGAGTGCGGCAGCCTTAGCTGCCGCTTTCGGAGTTTTTCAGCGATGGGCAGTTCTACCGCTGGCGTGAACGCGCCGGCGCTTTCAACAACTTCCAAAGCGGCAGCTGCTGCTGCCGCACTCCATAGTACCGCCGCCTGCGGTATTAGCTGTCGCGCAAGCCTTTCATGCGGCCGGTGATCTCCGGCGGCAGGGGGACGATCTTGCCGCTGCGGTCGATGCAGCCCAGGGTCGTGCTGCCGCTGGCCACCAGCACGCCGTCGTCTTTGCGGGTGAGTTTGTACCCGTGCTCGATCTTCACCCCGCCGACGCGGTCGAGCGTGGTCGTGATCACCAGCAGGTCGTCGTACCGCGCAGGGGCGTGATAGCTCACGCTGGCCCGCACCACCACCAGCAGGATGCCCCGCTGCTCCCACTGGCGGTAACTCACGCCCCCCTGCCGCAGCAATTCGGTGCGGCCCATCTCGAAGTATTCCAGGTAGCGGCTGTGATGCACCACGCCCATCTGGTCCACTTCGGCGTAGCGGACGCGAACCTCGATGTCGCACGTGCTGGGCTGATCGGGCTGATGCATCAGGCGGGCTCCTCGTCGAAGGCGGCGATGGCGGCCGGCAGCGCCGCCGTCACGCCCAGCCCCGCGGCAGGCAACCCCACCAGGATGGCCGATATAATTTCGCTGCGTGAGGCGCCGGCGGCCTTGGCTTGCTGAACATGAAACGCCACGCCGCTGACGCGTCCGATCGCCGCCAGCACGGCCAGGTACGCCAGTTCGCTGGTCTTGGCGTCCAGCGCACTGGCGGCCGCGCACTGCCGCACCATGGCCATGAAGGCCTGGGCGTGTTCCGGGGCCTCGGAAAAGAAGGTCTTGAAGGCGTCGCTGGTGCTGGGGGGCACATGGTCCATACCGGGTCTCCTGCGGGCGCGTCGGGGACACGCACAACGGAGTTGTGCGTGGCACCCTGCAAAGGGCGCATTGTAGAGCGCTGGGTCGCGGCGTCAAGATGGCGTTTTGCGTGGAAAATTTGTGTTGAAGTGATTCCCGTTATTAGGGATAGTGTTCCCCACGGAGGACGCCGGCGCGACGGTCGCGCGGGCGGGCCTTCCGCGGCGAAAGGAACTGTGGTCGCAGAATGATCAAAGTGAAGTCCAGAGGCAGCGAGTCGATTCACCAGATGCTCAAGCGCTTCAAGAAGATGTGCGAAAAAGAAGGTCTGGTAAAAGACATCAAGCGCAACAGCTACTACGAAAAGCCCTCCGAGCGTCGTCGCCGCCGCATCCGCAAGAGCGTCAAGCGCACCACGTTCGGTCCCAGGCCTTAACGTTCTTCGGCGCCTTGCCGGAGGCGCTCGTACATCAACGACTCCCCCTGGCTGCCCGGCGCAGGCAGCCGGCTCACTCCGGCCTGAAGAATGGAGTCTAACGGCACGCGCCGCTTCCGCATTCGGAGCATGGACATGGAATTTCTCGGTCTGCCCTTGTTATGGTTTCTCGCCCCCGTCGGGGCAATCTTGGCGCTGATCTTCGCGGGCGTTTTCTACGGCCAAGTCAAGCGGGCCAATCCCGGCGACGAGCGGATGATCGAGATCGCCGGATACGTCACTCGCGGCGCCATGGCGTATCTGCGTCGCCAGTACAAGGTCGTCGCGGTCTTCTTCGTCGTCGTCTCGGCGATTCTCTTCGTCATGGGCTGGGTCTTCCACGTCCAGCACGAGATCGTGTTCGTCGCGTTCCTCACCGGCGGATTCTTCTCGGGCCTGTGCGGCTACATCGGAATGCGCACGGCCACCCTCGCCTCCAACCGCACCACGCAGGGCGCCAAGGAAAGCCTCAACCGCGGTCTGACGATCGCCTTCCGCGCCGGGGCCGTCATGGGCCTGGTCGTGGTCGGCCTGGGCCTGCTGGACATCTGCGGCTGGTTCGTCGTCCTGCGGACCTTCTCCGACATGACGCTGGTCGACATCACCGTGGTGATGCTGACGTTCGGCATGGGCGCATCGAGCCAGGCGCTGTTCGCCCGCGTGGGCGGGGGCATCTACACCAAGGCCGCCGACGTCGGGGCCGACCTGGTGGGCAAGGTCGAGGCGGGCATCCCCGAGGACGACCCGCGCAACCCCGCCACCATCGCCGATAACGTCGGCGATAACGTCGGCGACGTCGCCGGAATGGGCGCCGACCTCTACGAAAGCTACTGCGGAAGCATCCTCGCCACCGCCGCCCTGGGCGTCGCGGCGGCCATGAGCCTCGACTTGGGCGAAAAGCAGGCCCTTAACCTGCTGGCGGCGCCGATGGTCCTGGCCGGAGCGGGCATCATCCTCTCGATCCTGGGCATCTACATGGTCCGGACGAAGGAAGGCGCCTCGATGAAGCAGTTGATGGGCGCCCTGAACACTGGCGTGTTCGGATCGAGCGCCCTGATCGTGCTGGCGGCGGCAGGCATCTGCTACTTCCTGCTGGGCGGCATCGCCGGCGTGACGTGGTGGGGAATGTGGCTGGCCATCTGCGTGGGGCTGGGCGCGGGCATCGTCATCGGCAAGGCCACGGAATACTACACCAGCTACGACTATAAGCCCACCAAGGGCGTGGCGCACAATGCCGAAACCGGTCCGGCCACCGTCATCATCGCCGGGATCGCCGAAGGCATGGGCAGCACGTGGCTGAGCCTGATGACAATCATCGTGGCGATCATCCTGGCGTACATCTTCGCCGGCGGCGGGCACGAACCGCTGATGGGTCTCTATGGCGTGGGCATCGCGGCGGTGGGCATGCTCGCCACGCTGGGCATCACGCTGGCGACCGACGCGTACGGCCCCATCGCCGACAACGCCGGCGGCAACGCCGAAATGACGCACCAGGACCCGGAAGTGCGCCGCCGCACCGACGCCCTGGACAGCCTGGGCAACACGACTGCGGCCGTCGGCAAGGGCTTCGCCATCGGTTCGGCGGCCCTGACGGCGCTGGCGCTGCTGGCGGCATACGTCGAGGAAGTCCGCGTCGGGCAGGTTCGCGAAGGTCGCGCCGCCATCGTGCAGCAGATTCCCGCCGCCGGCACCGACGCCAAGGCGGGCATCGGGTCGCTGGTTTACATCGGACACGACAAGATCGCCGCCAAGCCGCGTGAAGGCCTCAGCGACGCCAGCTTCGACACCTACATGATCATGGCCCGTCCCAAGGAAGGCAACCTCCAGCAAGGCCCGCTGACCGGCGCCGTGCTGGGCGACCTCGATCCCGATACGGGCGTCAGGGCACTGACCGCCGGCGGCAAGGTCTACCAGGTTCGGGCGGCCTCGCGGGCTTCGCTGCGGCAGTACATGGACTTCTACGCCGTCAACCTGATGAACCCCAAGGTGCTCTGCGGAATGTTCGCCGGCGTGATGCTGGTGTTCGTCTTCAGCGCCCTGACGATGAAGGCCGTCGGCCGCGCCGCCATGGCCATGGTCATGGAAGTTCGCCGGCAGTTTAAGGAAATCCCCGGCATTCTCGAAGGCAAGAACACGCCCGATTACGCCCGATGCGTCGAGATCTCCACCGCCGGCGCCCAGCGGGAAATGATCCTGCCCAGCCTGCTGGCGCTGATCGTGCCGGTCGCCGTCGGCCTGGTGCTCGACGTCGGCGGCGTCCTGGGCCTGCTGGCCGGCGGGCTCTGCTGCGGGTTCGCCATGGCCGTCTTCATGGCCAACTCCGGCGGCTCGTGGGACAACGCCAAGAAGTTCATCGAGAGCGGGCAGATGGGCGGCAAGGGCAGCAGCGCCCACAAGGCCGCCGTCGTCGGCGACACCGTCGGCGACCCGTTCAAGGATACTTCCGGGCCCAGCCTGAACATCCTGATCAAGCTCATGAGCATGGTCTCGGTCGTCTTCGCCGGGCTGATCGTCAAGTACGCTCCCCAGATCAGCGCGATGCTGGGTCTGGATTAAAAGGAAACTATGGCAAAGAAGGTTCGCAAAGACGATGCCGCAAAGCGATTCGCCGCCCAGGCCGCGATAATCGCCGCCGAGGACAACGCCGAGGACATCGTCGTCCTGGACCTGCGCGGCGTCAGCCCGATCACCGACTACTTCGTGATCGCCACGGGAACCTCAAGCCGACAGCTTCAGACCGCCGCCGAGGACATGATCGACTACGGCCGCAAGAACGACATGAAGGTCTGGCAAGTCGCGGGCTTCGAGCGCGGGCAGTGGATCGTGCTGGACTTCGTCGACGTGGTGGTACACCTCTTCGACGCCGAGCACCGCTCGTTCTACGACCTGGAACTGATCTGGGGCGAAGCCCCCCGCGTCCAGTGGAAACGCTACGCGAAAAAATAGCCCTTTACAGGCCTGAAGGGCCTGCATTCGCCAGCCCAGGGCGAAGCCCTGGGAATGACGTTTGTTTTCGATCGAGCCCCGCAGGGGCGGCACAAAACTGCCGGACCTGGTCACGCCCCTTCAGGGCGTGCTGAATATCAAAACCGTCTTCCCAGGGCTTCGCCCTGGGCTGACGAATGTGAGCCCTTCAGGCTCGACACAATGAACCTCAAACAAGAACTAATCCGACGAATCAGTGCTGCACTGGCTGCCTGCGGCGCGCCCGAAGGCACGCCTGCCCTGCTGGGGTATCCCGCCCGTGCCGAGTTCGGCGACTACCAGGCCAACGGCGTGATGGCGGCCGCAAAGGCGCTCAAGACAAATCCTCGCGACCTGGCGCAGAAGGTCGTGGCCGCGATGGACCTGTCGGACCTGGCCGCCAAAGTCGAAGTCGCCGGACCGGGGTTCATCAACATCACGCTCAAGAGCGAGTTCCTGAACTCGCAGCTCGCCTCCGCATTGGCCGACGAGCGCCTGGGCGTGTCTCCCCTGCCGCGGCCGCAGACGGTCGTGGTCGACTACTCCAGCCCGAACCTGGCCAAGGAGATGCACGTCGGCCACCTGCGCAGCACGATCATCGGCGACGCCCTGGCCCGAACGCTCAAGTTCATCGCCGGCGAGCCACTCGAAGCCCGCCAATATGTCATCCCCCAAAACCACGTCGGCGACTGGGGAACGCAGTTTGGGATGCTGCTGGCTTACCTGAAAGATCTTCTTTCCGCCAATCCGATGGGGACGGCAGCGGCATCTGAATTGAGCGACCTCGAAGAGTTCTACCGAAAAGCCAAGGCTCGCTTCGACGCAGATGCGGCCTTTGCCGACGCCGCCCGTCAAGAGGTCGTCATTCTGCAATCTGGCGACACTGAGGGGGTAGACCTGTGGAACCGCTTCAGGGAAGTGTCCATGCGGCATTGTCAGCAGGTCTATGAGCGTTTGGGCACGCTGCTTTGTGTCAGCGATGTTCGTGGGGAAAGCACCTACAACGACATGCTCCCGGGCGTGGTCGAGGCCCTCAAGGCCAACGGCATGCTGCAGGAGTCCCAGGGCGCGCAGTGCGTGTTTCTGGATGAGTTCAAAGGCAAGGGCCCCGAAGATTCCGACGCGCCGCTGATCGTGCAGAAGACCGATGGCGGGTATTTGTATGCCACGACGGACCTGGCGGCCATTCGGTATCGCGTCGGGACGCTGCATGCCGATCGCGTCCTGTACGTGACCGACTCGCGGCAGGGGCAGCATTTTGAGATGGTGTTCCTGACAGCCCGCAAGGCCAGCTTCGCTGGCAATGCGTCGCTGGAGCACGTCCCGTTCGGGATGATGCTCGGCGCCGACCGACGGCCGTTTAAGACGCGCGAGGGCGGCACGGTCAAACTCATGGACCTGCTGGATGAGGCAATCCAGCGCGCGAGAGACTTTCTGGCCAACCGCCGGGCGCAGGAACTCGCCGACGGCCGCGAGCCTTCGCTGACGGAAGAACAGATTCCCGAAGTCGCCCGCGTGGTCGGCATCGGGGCCGTCAAGTACTCCGACCTCTCGCAGAACCGCGCGAGCGACTACGTCTTCTCGTGGGACAAGATGCTCTCGCTCGATGGCAACACGGCCCCCTACATGCAGTACGCCTACGCTCGGATTCGCAGCATCTTCCGCAAGGGCGCATCTGAGATCTCAAATTTGAGATCTCAAATCTCAGTAACCGAACCTGCCGAGCGGGCGCTGGCCGTCAAGCTCGCGCAGTTCCCCGAGACGGTCCAGACCGTGGCCGACGACTGCCTGCCCAACGTGCTCTGCGCATACCTGTACGACGTGGCCGGGGCGTTCATGAGCTTCTACGAAGCCTGCCCCGTCCTCAAGGCCGACGAGCCCGCGCGCTCCAGCCGCCTGGCCCTGTGCGACCTGACCGCCCGCATCATCAAGACCGGCCTGGGACTGCTGGGCATCGAGACCATCGAACAGATGTAATATGGAGTGCGGCAGCCTTAGCTGCCGCTTTGGCTGTTCCTAGGGATCGACCAACACACCGGAGACGCAGAAGACGCCTCTGCTTCTGTCCATCCGTCTTCTCTGCGTCTCTGTGTCGCATTCAGGCCGAACAACATCCAAAGCGGCGGCTCAGGCCGCCGCACTCCATAGTTCGCGCGGGTGGCGGCTATTTCTCTATCGCCGCCTGGCGCGACTGGATCGCGTGGAGTTTCTTCATGTCGAACTTCTCGCCGCGGTCGAAGTAGACCACGCCGTTCTGTTCCTGGAAGACGTCCGTGAGCTGCGTGTAGCAGTAGCCCATCATGTTCGGGTCGTCCAGCAGCGCGTCGCAGAGGCCCTTGAAGCGATTGTAGAACTCTTCGACGTCTTGGGGCCGCTGACCGTAGCCCCAGGAGGGCTCGTCCTTGGCGGCCTTGGGGTTCCACCAGATCCCGCCGAACTCGCTGACGAAGTACGGCTGACCGCGGTACGGCTGCGACCATCGCGAGTGCGCGTGGCCGCCGTTGTTGACGAACGGCTCGCCCTTGGCCAATCCGGCGTGGCGCTGGGCGAAGGTTGCGGGGGCCTGGTCGTAGTCGTGGCTGTCGTAGATGTCGACGAAGGGCACGCGGTGGCTGTATCCGCTGGCGTCCAGCACGGGGCGCGTCGGGTCCATCGCCTTGGTGGCGTAGTAGAGGCCCAGCGTCAAGTCGTCGGTGCCGGAGATCTCGTCGGTGATCTCCTCGGCCGACTCGTTCAGCGGGCACCATCCGACGATGGACGGGTGGCTGTAGTCGCGCTGCAGGGCCTCGAGCCACTGCGTGATATACGTCGCCCTGGCGCGGGGGCGGTCCTGCCCCCAGTCGCCGAACTCGCCCCAGACGATGTACCCCAGCCGGTCGGCGTGGTACAGGAACCGCTCCTCGAACACCTTCTGGTGCAGCCGCGCCCCGTTGAACCCCGCCGCCTGAGAGATCTCGATGTCCTTCACCAGCGCCTCGTCCGACGGCGCCGTCAAAATGCCGTCGGGGTAATAGCCCTGGTCGAGCACCAGCCGCTGGAAGACTTTCTTGCCGTTGATCTTCACGGCCATCCCATCGATGGTCACGCTGCGCATGCCGGCGTAGCTGTCGAACTTGTCGACCACTGCCCCAGCCGAATCGAGCAGCTCGATCGTCAGACCGTACAGGAACGGGTCTTCGATGCTCCAGGGGCGCAGGCGCTGGGCGGGGATCTTCAACTCGACGGTGGGCGTGAAGTCCAGGTCGGCCGGCACGGTGGCGGTGACGACGGCGCCCTTGTCGTCGGCGAGGGTCGCGCGGACGCTGGTGCCCGGGCGGCTGTTGGTGACCGGCTGCAGAATGCGCAGCGTGCCGGTTGTCATGTCCGGCGTGAGGCGCGGGCGCATCAGGTACACGGCCGGGACGGGTTCGAGCCAGACCGTCTGCCAGATGCCCGTCGTGCGCGTGTACATGCAGCCGCTGCGCTCGTAGCCGGGGCATTGCTTTCCGCCGGCCTGGCCGATCATGTTGCCCTTGAGGTCGCGGGCGCGGACGACGATGGTGATCTCCTGCCCCGCCTGGGCGATGCCCGTCAGGTCGCACGTGAAGGGCGTGAAGCCGCCGCGGTGCCGACCCGCGAATGTGCCGTTGACCCAGACGGTGGCGTCGTGGTCGACGGCCTGGAAGTGCAGCAGCACGTTCTGCCCGCCCCACTGCCGCGGGATCATCACCGTGCGGCGGTACCACACGGCATTCATGAAGTCGAAGTGCCCCACGCCCGACAGCGGGCTCTCGGGGCAGAACGGCACGGTGATGCTGCCCTTAAGCTCGACATCGCGCAGCCCGCGCTCGCGGCCGGTGTCGGCGTAGTCGATCTCGAACTGCCATGTGCCGTTAAGGCACAGCCACTGATCTCGCACAAACTGCGGCCGCGGATATTCGCTGCGGGGAATGCTCATAGTCTCTTCCTTTGTACAGGTTGAAACGACCTTATGGCCGAACGCGGATGAAATGGCAACAGGAAACTCCAGTGGATGGGTGGATGAATGAATGGACCGGGTGGCATGGCGACACGCGAAGCGGGTCGCCATGGGGCAATGGGGATGGATGGATGCGATGGATGGATGGATGGATGGATGGGACCGTTAAGGCAGCCTTATCACTTTGGCCCCGCGACGAACGTGCTCCTCAATATGCCGCTCTACGATAGACGGATCGGCCGCAATTGCCATCTCCGACATCTCAAGGACGATTTCCAAGCGACGTTCCATGCTCAGTGTTCGAAACCAATGAACGCGTTCTTCCATCGGAAGACGCCACATTTTCAAGGTCTCTTCGTCCATGTCCATATTGTAGCTGACCAAGCCCCCTGGCGGTATCTGTTTCGTCCTCGTCGTCGTCCTCGTCCTCGTCGTCGGTTTCTCTTTTTTCCACAGCGATTTATTGCTTTCCCGCCCGGAAAAAGTAGAATACGCTCCGTCAGACCCCCCCGCGCGACAAGGAACAAGCATGGCCGACAAAGACGTCAAGAGCGACGCCAAGGACTTCCACGAAAGCGTTCCGGTTTCCAGCGACAAGTTCTTTCTCAAGGGTGCGCACTCGCTCGACTGGGGCATGCAGAACCGCCTGGCGCGGATCTTCAACCCGCGATCGGGGCGCACCGTTATGCTGGCGTTCGACCACGGGTACTTCATGGGCCCGACGTCCGGCCTGGAGCGCATGGACCTGAGCATCGTGCCGCTGGCCGAGCACGTCGACGCCCTGATGTGTACCCGCGGGGCGCTGCGGACGACGATCTCGGCGGCGACCTCGCGCCCGGTCGTGCTGCGGTGCAGCGCCGGCGTGAGCATCCTGAAAGAACTGTCCGAGGAGCTCATCGGCGTCGACATCGAAGACGCCATCCGCATCAACGCCTCGGCGATCACCTGCCAGGTGTTCATCGGCGGGCCCTTCGAGCACCAGACCATCGGCAATCTCGTCAAGCTCATCGACTCGGGCAACCGCCACGGCATCCCCACGCTGGCCGTCACTGCCGTGGGCAAAGAGCTCGTCCGCGACAGCCGCTACCTCGGTCTGGCGACGCGCATCTGCGCGGAGCTGGGCGCGCACTTCGTCAAGACGTACTTCTGCGAAGAGGGCTTCGAGCAGGTCGTGGCCGGCTGCCCGATCCCAGTGGTGATCGCCGGCGGCAAGAAACTGCCCGAGATGGACGCGCTGGACATGGCATACAAGGCCATCGACCAGGGCGCCGCCGGCGTCGACATGGGCCGCAACATCTTCCTGTCCGACAGCCCGCTGGGGATGGTCAAGGCCGTCCGCGGCATCGTGCATGACGGGCTAAGCGTCAAAGAGGCATACGAGCTTTACCAGACGATCAAGAACGAGCGATAGGGACAGCAGGCGCGCTCTCGGTTGTCGAGGGTAAAGGATTACCCAAAAAGCGAGCCCCGGACCGCAAGATCCGGGGCTCGTTTTCAGTAGCATGGGCATCCTGCCCATGAGTAGTTTGGAAATCCATACTTTTGTATGGTATAATTTATGGAGAGCTTGCAATGGCGAAGGCGAGTTTCGAATGGGACATTCGCAAGGATGTTGAGAACCAACGCAAACACTGAGTCTCGTTTGGGCTGGCACAGCAGGCTTTCCTGGATACGCGCCGCATCATCGCACGTGACTTGGCCCACAGCGCAGGGGAAGCCAGGTATTACTGCATCGGGCGAGTTGGCCCGGGGATTCTGACCGTCCGGTTCACTTACCGTGGCGGAACCATCCGCCTGATTGGCGCGGGGTATTGGCGGAAAGGAAAGAAGTTATATGAAGAAGAAAATAAAATACACGGATGAACCTTTGGAGATGGAGAAGATCAAGGACTTCCTGCCTTCGCCCGACCAATTGGCTCTTAAAGAGCCGACAGTGAAGGTCACGCTAAGCCTCAGCCGCGGGACCGTGGAGTTCTTCAAGGCCCAGGCCCGCAGACGCGGCTCACCTTACCAGAAGATGATCCGCCGGCTTTTGGATGTCTACGCATCCCGTTTTCTTTAGATTCTTCTTCTGACTGAGGTGTGCCGTCTCGATGCTCTCGCAATGCATGGGCGGGACGCCCATGCCACACAACGAATAACGGGCGGCCGTTTTGCGACCGCCCGTTGGCATTGAGCTCTCTTCGTTGTATCCGATTACTTCTTGCGACGGCGAATCAAGGCCGCCACGCCGCCGATGACCAGCAGACTCATGGTCGCCGGCTCGGGGACTGGAACGGGATTGTAGAAAGCGATTCCCCAGACCTGCGACATGCTGTTGTCGCTGATAAAGAGCGTCTGCGTGAACGTGTCATCGGCGATGGACCATATCTCGTGTCCGCCGGCGGCAGGATTGACGGCGTAAAATGCCGTCGTACCGTCCAGCGCTGTCGAGACCGCGCCCCAATACGCCGCGCGGGAATCAATGACCAGATTGGCCGAGGCGCCGCCGACAATATTCATCGTCAGGGTCAAGCCCGACCCGCCCGTGCCCCCATCCGATCCACGAATATAGACCGCCCGCCCGACCGTGTAGGTCAGGTCCTGCTTGCCTTCGTAGTTGGCGATACCGTACGTGTGGTCATGCACGAACGTGCCGGTGGCGGTGTATTCTTTGAAGCGGTCGGCTCCGGAGACATCCACGTAGGCAATGACGTTGCCGTTGGCTTCCGGGGCGGCGGTCAGCGCCACGGCGGTATCGGGCGTGGTGGCGATCTGCGCGGCCGCACCCGCAGTGGAGCCGGAGATGTCCGTCGCGTAGATCGTGTTGCCGCTGGCGGTGAACAGGACCTTGTTGACGGTATCGACGGCCATGGCGTTGCGGCCGACGCTCGTGGCCATGCCGACATAGGCCTTGGTGATCAGGTTGTAGTACGCCACGCCGCTTGCGGTGTTGATGTACAGCAGGTCTCCCACCACGTCCATGTGTGTCGGGGAAGAAAGACCGTTGAGGGTCACGTCCGCAAAGAGCGTCTTGGCGCCGCCGGCGTTGTTGTACTGCCAGATCATGCCAGTGCCTTTGTCTCCCACGAACACATCCGCCTGGGCCAAGGTCGCCAGGCACAGAACCAGAATCAATCCCATGATTACGGAACACTTCTTCATCGCACTTCTCCTGACCACTGGGCCTTAGGATTCATGTGCCGTGAATATCCGCAACGTGCGGAAACATGTTTTTCAAGAACGACCACTCGCACGATCAACAAAAAGATGGATGCAACAAACGTCAATGGGCCGGGATTTGCCCGCCTCCGTCTCTGCTGGCCCGACCGCTCCTGAGGGAACGGCTTCTCCGGGGCTCATCAACGGGGCATCAGGCCCACGACAGATGCAAAATATACCTGAATCCGCCATAACTTCAAGTAAATTCAGGGACGACTACGCAATTACTCGGCAAAGCCGGGATGCAAAACGGGCGACCGTTTCCGGCCGCCCGTTTAAGACTGCACTTACGAACCGTTGTGCTTCGATTACTTTCTGCGACGGCGAATCAAGGCCGCCACGCCGCCGATGACCAGCAGACTCATCGTCGCCGGCTCGGGGATAGCGCCCAACTGCTCGAGGAAGATGCCCTTTTCGCCGTTGTAAACCTGATGCAGTTGGAAGTTCACTCCACTGACGGTGAAGGTGGTATCCCAACTGACGCCGTAAGCGTTGATGTCACCGAGCGCGCCGGTCGTGACGCCGTCGGTCAGGTCTCCGCTACCGACAAGCTGGACGATCGCAAAGACCTGCCCGCCTTCCACGGGCGTATAGCCGTCCAGCGACAGCAGGAAATCGACCGGGATGACATCGTCCTCGGGGTTTGGGTAGCCCAGGGTATAGGTCTGCTCCGCCGGCGATTCCAACTTGAGATTGCCTGAAACCTTGACCGTGTTGAACAATCCGCCGTCGTTAGAGGCATCCAGGATCACTTCCAAGTCTGCCGCATCGGATTTGCCCAGCGGGTCAAAGGCCGGATAAGCCTGAGCATTGTTGAATGAAATGCTTCCCATGTTGATGTCAGAGGCGGCATCATAGCCCTTGATCTTAAGGAAGCCGCCGCCGATGCCACTGCCGCCACCTCCGGCTGCATAGTCGCCACTCACCGTGACCTTAGCATTGCCTTCAATGAAGATTCCGGTGTTGCCCACGCCCCAGACGTCACCAGGGGAAACACAATAGTTAGAAGAGGTATTCGTGTTTGCCCAAGCGCCGATCGTGAACTGCCCGCCATCGTACACATGCACCGTCCCGGTGGCGGTGTAGCTGTTGGTGGGATAAAAATACAGGTAGCTGGTGACACCATAGTTGGTCATCGTCGGCGTCCCTGCGACATATCTGTTGTACTGCTCAAGGGAATTGTTACTCACTCCATTTGCAGTGCTGCCGCCGCTGATGGTGAGGTTGCCTGAGCCATGTACGCGAATGTCCGCGTAGGCGTCGATCTCAGTTCCTCCATACGTGAATGAAACAGTCGAAGTGACGTCAACAGGCACCGCAGTCTCAATCACATAGCGCTGGCTGGTTACATCGGAGAAACTGGCAGGGTGCCCGAACCCATAGCTATTTGGGTCCAGTACTGGGTCCCCAAGATAGGGATAGGAGGACGACCTGGACCACCGCCAGTTCGTCGGGTCGGTTATGTCAGACGATGTCTCTCCAGTCCACTGCCACCAGTCAAAAGCCCCAGCCATTGCCGGCGAAGCCAGCGCCAAGCCGGCCAGCACAACCAACACGAGAACTCTCTTTTGCATGTGATCTCTCCTTCTCAAGCCTTCGACTGCTAATGGTCTTTCTGCTCGCTACACCGCAAGCACGAAAAATCGCCATCATTCCTTCAGAATCTGCTCTGCTAATGCCTTGATGTTCGCATCACACTGCGGCAGCTTCGGTAAAACCTGGAGAATCGGACATCGATACAGCCTTCCAGCAATCTGAAAACGTGTTGCGGCCTCAATAATACCACATGCGACTGTTTCAACAAGACAATTCCGGGTCTCTTGGTACTTATTTTTGTATCGGACATGCCTCCTCGCACCCACGGCCGACGTGAAACCTAGCACCGGCCGATTCGCGAATATTGCACATTACCTTATGCTGAAACAAGGCTTGCGCTTACAGCCGGATTAGAGCACCGGACCCTCATCGCTAAGAAGTGGCCGTCTCTGCCATTACATGGGCAAGATGCCCATGCTACTCCTGCCCGTCCCAGCAGTACGTGCAGAGCTTTTCCTTGGGCAGGCCGATGGCGGCTACGAGGTCTTCCAGGCGCTGGTACTTGAGCGTCGTCAGGTTCAGTTCCTTGCGGATGACCTCGACCATGGCCTTGTAGCACGTGTCGTTGCCGCGGGCGGTTTTGGGGTCTTTGCAGGCCCCGCCGATCTGGTCCAGCGCCCGGCGGCCGGCGAGGTCCATCTCGCTGCGGCTGCGCGAGAAGTTCAGGAACTTGCAGCCGTACACCAGCGGCGGGCAGGCGGGGCGCATGTGTACTTCCTTGGCCCCGGCTTCGTAAAGCATCCGCACGGTGTCCTTGAGCTGCGTGCCGCGGACGATCGAGTCTTCGCAGAACAGCAGCCGCCTGCCTTTGATGAGCTCCTTGACAGGAATGAGCTTCATGCGGGCCACCAGGTCGCGCATGGTCTGGTTCTGCGGCATGAAGCTTCGCGGCCACGTGGGCGTGTACTTGACGAACGGGCGGCGATACGGCACGCCGGCGGCAGTGGCGTATCCGATGGCATGTCCGGTTCCCGAATCCGGAATGCCGGCGACGACATCGACCTTGACATTGTCGTTGCGCGCCAGAGCTTCGCCGCAGCGGTTGCGGCAGTCTTCGGTGTTGATGCCCTCGTAGGTCGAGGCGGGATAGCCGTAGTACACCCACAGGAACGAGCATATCTGCATCCGACTTCCGGGCTTCTTCATCTGCTGGGCGCCGTCGGGCGTCAGCAGCGCGATCTCGCCGGGGCCCAGGTCGCGCTGGTACTCAAAGCCCAGGTTCGCGAAGGCGCAGGTCTCGATTGTGGCGGCCATCGCGCCGTCGCGGCGGCCCAGGATGATCGGCGTGCGCCCGAGCTTGTCGCGCGAGGCATAGATGCCCTCTGCCGTCAGCAGCAGCACCGAGCAGGAGCCTTCGATCTGTTCCTGGGCGTTGGCCAGGCCGTCGGTAAAATTGGCCTCCTGGTTGATCAGCGTGGCGACCAGTTCGGTGGGGTTGACCTCGTTGTTGGCCATCTCAGAGAAGTGCGTGGTGCGTTTGCTGAAGGCCTTGGCGGCCAGTTGCTCGGCGTTGGTGATCTTTCCGACGGTGACGATGGCGTAGGTGCCCAGGTGCGAGAAGACGATGACGGGCTGGTCTTCGTGGTCGCTGATGGCGCCGATGCCCAGGATGCCTTTGAGCTTGTGGACGTCGTCCTCGAACTTCGAGCGGAACTGGGCATTCTCGATGTTGTGGATGTATCGCTGAATGCCGCTGCCGTTGAGAACGGCCAGCCCGCCGCGTTTGGTGCCCAGGTGGGAATGGTAATCAGTGCCGTAGAAGAGGTCGCTGACGCAGTTCTCGCGCGAAGCGACGCCAAAAAAGCCGCCCATGCCAGCCATCCTTTCGTTTTGTGCATCTGCCTGTGGAGACTCTTACCGGATGGAGGGGCGTTTGTCCAGCGGTGCAAGAAGATTACCACAGAGGCACAGAGAGCCCTGAGGTGAAAGAACGTTCCGGGAGAAAAGTTGGGACGCTTACCACTTTCGATACATCCAGAATGTTAACGGCCTCTGCAGGGTAATCGTCTTAAGACTCGGCAATCTCGCCTTCGGGACCAGAAAGTGGTAAGCGTCCCAACTTTTTCCTACTCGTACGTGCGGCCTTCTTTGCCGTCGAGTTGTTTCTGGCGGGCCATGGCCATCAGCTTGTTGCCCCATCGGGTGGGGTATTTGCCGGTGACGCATCCGGTGCAGAGCGAGTCAGGGGGAACCTGGATACAGCCGGCCAGCGCCGGGACGGGCAGGTATTTCAGCGAGTCGATGCCCAGGGCCTTGGCCATGCCCGCCAGCACTTTGGGCGTGGGCGTTCCGTTGTACTTCTTGCCGACCAGGTGGGCGGCGAAGAGTTCCTTGAGCGTCGACATGTCGATGCCGTAGAAGCACGGAGCGATAATCGGCGGGCAGGCCACGCGGACGTGGATTTCTTTGGCCCCGCCGCGCTCTCGCAACTGCTTGGCCAGCGCCGCCAGCGTCGTCGAGCGCACGATCGAGTCTTCAAGCAGGAAGACCTTCTTGCCGCCCAGCACGGCTGGCAAGGGCGTGTACTTATACCGGGCGCTGCTGGTGCGCGTGGCGCCGGGCTGGATGAACGTCCGTCCCACGTAGCGGTTGCGGATGAGCCCCTCGACGCAGGGGATCTTCATCGCAAAGGCAAACGCGTCGGCGGCCGCCTTGGCGGTATCGGGCACCGGCACGACGATGGAGTTCTCGTCGACGGGCTGGTCTTCCATCGCCGCCAAAGCCGCCCCGCTGCGGGCGCGGGCCAGGTACACGCTCGAGTCGTCCATCGTGCTGCCGACGCTGGAGAAGTACACCCACTCGAAGAAGCACCGGGCGACCTTCTTGCGCTTGGCATAGCGATGCACCCGCATGCGGCCGTTCTCGATGATCACGATCTGGCCGGGCTCGAGGTGCTTGATGTCGGTGAAGCCCAGGTTCGACAGGGCGACCGACTCGCTGGCGGCCGCGAACAGCCGCCCCTTGACGCCGTAGCTCAGCGGTCGCAGGCCGACGGGGTCGCGGGCGACGAACATGCGCCCCATGGCGTCGAGGAAGGTGATGTTGTAAGCCCCGTCGAACTCGCGGGCCAGCAGGCGCATGACGTTGGCCAGGTCGGGGGCCTTATTGCCCCGCAAGGCGAACGAGAGCATGTGCATGATGATTTCGGTGTCGGTGTCGAGCGTGAAGTGGTAGTCGCGCTTGCTCAGCAGGCGGTTGCGGAGCACGGAGTAGTTCGCCAGGTTGCCGTTGAAGGCGAAGGTGAACCACTTCCACAGCCGCCCGTGATGCCGCTCGAACGGCTGGGCGTAACGCTCGTCGTCGAGCCCGCAGGTGGCGTATCGGGTGTGCCCGATAGCCGCCGGGCCGGCGTATTTTTCCAGGATGGCCGTGTGCTTGGCCGGGTGCGACATGCGGAAGACTTCGTTGACGGTGCCGATGTCCTTGAAGGTGTCGAGCACCTGCTTGCGGCAGGGATTATAGCTGGACAGGCCCGCGGCGAGCTGGCCGCGATTCTGGAGATTGAGCAGAACCTGCGGCATGAGGGCAACGACGTCGTCGCCGCGTTTCATATGCCCAGAGTTTTCGAGGTCGCAACGGGGCTTTCCCAGCCAATAGAGAGCCGCTACGCCACACTCTTCCTTGATTTCATCGAGCAAGGGAACCTTCCTGCCGCGCCTGCCCGCGCAGATCAGCCAACGCCCCGCATCATACACGATTTCATACGCCCGTCAACTCCCGCCCGTTCAGGGAACCCCTCGGGGCGGCATGACGACACGCGCAGCGCGTCGCCATGGCGGGCGCGTCAGGGACGGGGAGTGCGGGATTTACGGGATTGGGAAAAGATTAAGAGGATTAAGAAAGAGGCAAAGACGTTGCGATGCGTTCTGTCGTTTGTAAAAAAACGAAAATTCTTTACGCACTTCCGCGTCAAAGGGATACTGACGGACAGCAAGGATCCACTTGTCCTGTGGCAGAAAGGGGAACGTTATGTACAAAACGTTCATCGTGTCGGTGGTGCTGGCGGCCGCAATGGTCTGCGGCGGCTGCTCAAATTCCAAGGACTCGCAGGTGCAGGCTCTTTGGCGCGACAAACACATGCTCGCGCAGCAGAAGGATGAGATGGCCAGGCAGTTGTCGGAGGCGCAGGCTCTCGGGGCCGCCGCATTACAGCGGTCCGAGGCCGCGCGGCCCGCCGCCGCGGCCACCTTGGTGCCTTCGGCGGCTGCGGCGGCCCGGCCTGCGGCTGTCGATCCGCGCAGGATCATCTACAGTGCGCAGTTCGCCATCGTGGCGCCGGACGTTGCGGCCGCACTGAACAAGGCTAAATCGATGGCCGCCGCCTCGGGCGGGTATATGCAGCAGATGACCAGCGACACCATCGTCATGCGCATACCGGCCGATCGGTTTGACCCATTCATCTCTGAACTGGCGGCACTGGGAATCGTGACTCGCAAGAACATCGAGGCCGTCGACGTCACCGAACAGTATGCCGATTTGGAGCTGCGCCTGCGGTCGGCCAAGGCGATGCACGACAAGCTGATGGTTCTGCTGGACAAGGCCGCCGGCGTCAAAGACACGCTGGCCGTCGAGACCGAAATCGCCCGCGTTCGGGAGGAGGTCGAGCGGCTCGAAGGCCTGCTCAACCGCCTGCGCAACCAGGTGGCGTACTCGACGATTACCGTGAATTTCACTGCGGCCGCAGCCCCGCAGGCCCCTGGCGAACTGAAGATCAAACTCCCCTTCCCGTGGCTGGACAGCCTGGGCCTGGACCGGCTGCTCGAGAGCTAAGAAGAAGATTCGAAAGGATGACCTATGTCGCAGATGAAGACGTTGGCATTGCTGGCAACGGCGGCTGTACTTTCCGGGTGCCTGGGCGCGACGACGATCGAGGTGCCCGGCGATTTTGTGCCTGTCGAGCGCTGCGAGCCTTACACCATCAAGGCCGTCTCGGCTGACGGGGTCGTGCTGGCCCAGCGGACCGAGGATAATCCCAAGAACGGGACACTGGAGTTCTGGGCGGCGGCCATCGGCAACCAGTTGTTCGCCCGCGAAGGATACAAACTCGCCAGCAATGTCGAGGCCACCAGCGAGTCGGGCATCCCCGGGCGGCTGATGACTTATGACGCCCTCCGCAGCGGCGCGTCCTTCAAGTACCTTCTGGCCGTGTTCGTCAAGGGCGGCAAGGTGATCGTCGTCGAGGCCGGCGGGCGGGCCGACTCTGTCAACAAACTTCTGCCCCAGATCCGCACAGCCATGATGACAGTCAAATAGCCGTTCTCAGCCCAATGCGACCATTGCCACGGCTGCCAGCACGATCATCAGCGCGGCCAACGGGAGGATGTCATTTCGATTGAGTCTCATGGCGATGTCTCCACAGGAGGGTTCGCACTATAGGACGCCGGAGGGCTCAAAATGTTCCCACCGGGTTTGTCTGGTTAAAACTTCCCCATTTATTTGCCTGCGCGGTACACTTTATTGCTCGATGGCGAGTCTGACGGCATGAGCGAAATAACCAAAGATTCCAAGCTGACCTTCGGTAAGCACCGCGGGCGAAAGCTCGGGCAGTGCCAGAGCGACTATCTCGAATGGATGGCCGCCAAGCTGCTCGACACCGACTTTCACGCCTGGGCCCTGGCGGCCAAGAAGATTCTTGAGTCCCGCAAGGCCGCCGGCGCCGCCGAGGTTAAACTGGCCAGCCTGGAAGAACAGGCCGACGCCCTGCTGCGGCGGGCGGGCTTCGACGCCAAGGGCCAAAAGGCCGACGGGTGGGAAGATGACCTGGAGGAAGAGGAAGAATGACGCGATCGGCACATAAGTCTGACGGACTTCTGGACGAGGTGACAGTCCTGTCGCACCGCTTCGGCGGCGACGAGTTTGTCAAGGGCGGCGGGGGCAACTGCTCCGGCAAAGACGCTCACACGCTCTGGATTAAACCCTCGGGCCTGGCGTTGAGCGACCTCAAGCCCGCCGACCTGGTCGCCCTCGACCGAGCGAAGCTGGCCAAACTCTACTCCGCCAAGGCGCCGCGCAACGCCACGGCCCGCGAAGCGCTGGTCAAGGAGATCATGCTCGACGCCGTCGCCCCAGGCTCGAGCGGGCGCCCCAGCGTTGAGAGCCCGCTGCACGATTCGTTCCACGCCACCTTCGTCCTGCACCTGCACCCCCCGCTCGTCGGAGGCATGGTCTGCGCCGCCGACGGAAAGGCCGCCTGCCAGGAACTCTTCCCCAACGCCCTCTGGATGGACTACACCGACCCGGGCTTCACCCTCTGCATGAGCATCAGACACGCCGTGGCCGACTACACCAAAGCGCACGGCCGCCAGCCCAGCCTCGTCTTCCACGCCAACCACGGGCTGTTCGTGGCCGCCAACTCCTCCGAAAAGGTCAGCACGCTCTGTCACGAAGTGCTCGACGTGCTTCGAGGCCGCTACCGCCAGGCGGGCGTTTCGATGGAGCTTGGATTTGGCGAGCCAGCGCCCCAGGCCGACATCGACAAGGCTATCGCGCAGATGTCCGAGGTGCTCGGGCCCCAGGCCGAGCACGTCTGCGTCGAGGCGCCGTTCGCGGTGGCCCAGGGCCCGCTGACGCCCGACCACATCGTGTACATGAAGTCGCACACGCTGACGGCCCAGCCGACGCCGGCGGCAATCGCCCGCTTCGTCAAGGCCCACGGCTACATGCCGCGCGTGATCCGTTGCCCGGCCGGCGTCTTCGCCATCGGCACCAGCCCCCGAAACGCCCAACTGGCCATGGACCTCGCTCAGGACGGCGCCCTGGTAGAGCAGCTCACTGCCGCCTTCGGCGGCGTGCAGTACATGACGGCCGCCGCGCAGGACTTCATCGACAACTGGGAAGTGGAAGCCTACCGCCGGCAAGTCAGTTCGTAGCACAGGCGTCTCGCCCGTGAGTAGCATGGCCGTCTCTTGGGCAAGATGCCCATGCTTCTTTTGAGAGTGTCGCGGACGTCCCGTCCGCGCGTACGCGAGGGCGTCTCGCCCTCGCTTTGCCCTATTCCCGCGCCGGTGCCGTGGCGGGAGGGCTTTAGCCCAACAGCCACGACAGGGCAGCAGCGCCGCAAGTTCAGGAATCGTGGCTCTCCGGGGCTTCGCCCCCGCGCGCCACGGCACCCTGTCGTCCCGCCGCACACAGCACCAACTCCCGCAACGACGACGGTTCATCCAGGAAGTCGATCTCGACAGCCAACTGCCATAGCTGCAACACCTGCGTCAAACCGGCGAGTTTGATGTGGTCTTTCTGAGTGGTGATAGCGGCCTCGGCGCTGGCAGCGGTCGCACGCGCGGCGATGGCGCCCGCCAAGGCGGCGTCGTAGTGGGCGTGATCGTCCAGCGCCTCGCGGCCGACCAGTTGCGTGCCGGCGCGTTGGAGCGTGTTGAAGAAGCTTTCCGGATTGCCGATCCCGCAGAAGGCGTAGAGCTTTCTGCCGGCCAGAGTCGCCAGCTCCTGCCGCACGCCCCGCGGGTCGATGACATGCGAAGGTCTATGCCTCGCCGCCAGCACAGGGGCGGCTGTCCATTTTGAGGGAAGATCGCGAAGCTCGTTCAGCCGCTCGGCGGTCACTTCGTCGGCGCGCGTGATAATGACGGCCGCCGCATCAGCCAGTGCCGTCGGCGGCTCGCGCAGCAGCCCGCGCGGCAGACAGCGTCCGTAGCCCAGCGGGCAGGTTGCGTCGATGAGCACGATGTCCAGGTCGCGACGCAGGCGCAAGTGCTGGAATCCGTCGTCCATGACGACCACGTCGGCGCCGCCCGCGCGGGCCTGTGCCGCGCCGGCGACGCGGTCGGCGTTAACGATCACCTTGACCCCGCAGAGCGATTCCAGAAGCGCCGCCTCGTCCGAGACGCCCGCTTGCGCCTTGTACCCGCGCGTGAGGATGGCGGGGTTTCGCCCCGCGGCCTGAAGCTGTCGGACGATCCACGCGACCATCGGGGTCTTGCCCGCCCCGCCGGTAGTGAGGTTGCCCACGCAGATGACCGGCACGCCGGCCTGGCGCGACGCGAAGACGCCGCGATGATATGCCCATCGCCGCACGCGCATGGCCGCCGCATACGGCAAAGCCGACAGCGACAGCACCCCCCGCAGCGCAGCAGCGCCAACCCCGCCCCGCCGCCCGCTCAGAATGTCATGCACCGCCCGCTCATCCATGCCTGATATCGTAAATCGGGTGGCATGGCGACACCAGTTTTATCGGGGTCGCCATGGTTACGCCGCCCGATGTGCCCCATGGCGACCCGCTTCGCGTGTCGCCATGCCACCCTTCCCATCCTCTTAATCCTCTCAATCCCATAATCCCGCACTCCCCATCCCCGGAACTTTCGTGGTATCATGCGGCGACCTTAAAGGAGAACCGGCGATGAAAGAAGGCCCCCATGCCGAGCGGAGCGTTCAGCGGCTGAGCGAAGACGCACTCAACGAGTGGCTGTCGTGGGAGTACGGCATGTTCATCCACTACGGGATGAACACCTACAGCAAGGGCCGCGGCGGCGAGGCCGACCTGTACCAGCCCATCGAGAACTACCGCCCGACGAAGCTCGACGTCGATCAGTGGGTCGCCGTCGCTCGCGACGCGGGCATGAAGTACGCCATCCTCACGACCAAGCATGGCACGGGCTTTTGCCTCTGGCCCACCAAGCACAGCGACTACAACGTCGCCAACAGCCCCTGCAAGAGCGACGTCGTCGAGCTGTTCGTCAACGCCTGCCGCAAGTACTGCGTCAAACCCGCCTTTTACCACTGCGGCGGCGACCATAACTTCGGCCTCACCGGCGGAGAGGTCGTCAAAGGCCGCAAGTACGAACACTTCGAGTACGTCAGCGAGCACGTCAAGGAACTGCTAACCTGGTACGGGCCTATCGCCGAGATGTGGTTCGACGGGCCAGGGCAGTACGGCCTCGAGGGGCGAAAGAAACTCTACTCCCTCGTGACGGGCCTGCAGCCGCAGATCGTGGTGGCCAACAACGGCGCCTTCGACAACAACGGCCACAAGTCGGTGGTCAAGCCCGAGACGTGGCCGACGGATGTGAACGTAATCGAGGCAGGGGTGCCGCCGTTCTGGCCGATCGACCGGTTCGACATCGGCGAAGACGTCACCGGAAAGCCGGGCCCGGCGGAAGAATACTACCTGCCCATCGAAGTGGTCACGTGCATGGACAACATGGCCGACCGCTGGTGGTTCGGCGGCGACCACGCCGTCGTCCGCAGCCAGAACGAACTGCTGGCCATCCGCCTGCTGTGCAAGCTGCGCGGGGCCAACTGCGTACTGAACGTCCCCCCCACGCCCGAGGGGCGGCTGAGGCAGGACTACGTCGACGCGCTGCTGGAACTGCCCAAGACCTGGGCGAAGGTCACCGCCTGACCGGGCCGACCGCCCTACTTTGCCGCGTCGAAGGCCGGACCGTCCAGCGTCAGCTCGATCACCGTGTCGACGGGCTTTTGATCTTCCTTGGCCAGCGCCACCGTCACGCCCGAGGCCGTCTGCTCGACGCTCACCTTGCCGCCGGTCAGGGCTGAGGAAGCGACCACCTTGTGCGCCAGCGGTCCCAGGGCGATCTTGCCGTCCTCGGGCCACTTCTGCACGTGAAGGTAGATCGTCTTGTCGCGGCAGGTCGCGGCGCCCCAGGGGCCGGGGCGGTACGGCCCGCCGCGCGTGCCATAGATGCTCTTGCCGTACTGCCCGAGCCACCGGCCCACCTGGCGCAGCACCTGCACCTCTGCGTCGACGATGTGCCCATCCGGGTGCGGGCCGACGTTGAGCAGCAAGTTGCCGTCCGAGCCCGCGCAGTGGATCAGCAGGTTCATCACGGCCTCGAAGCTCAGCGGCTTGGCGTCGGGTTTCCACGACCACCCCGCCCCGATGGGCACGCAGCTTTCCCAGGGGCGCCGGCGATCGAACGCCCCGACCTTGTACTCGGCGCTGGAGAAGTCGCCGGGCAGGCCGCAGCGGTCGTTGATCAGGCACGCCGGCTGCAGTTCGTAGATACGGTTGAACAGGTTCTTCGCGTCCCAGTATTTCGCCGGGAACGGCCCTTTGGCGTCGAACCAGATCACCCCGACGGGCCCGTACTTGGTGCAGAGTTCCTCGATCTGCTTGCGGATCTTGACCGCCAGGGCGCCGTAATTCTGGTTCTCGAAGTCGCCGTCGTGCCAGTCGCGCTGCGAGAAGTACCAGCCGAGCATGAGGCCCTTTTTTGCCGCGGCGGCGGCGAGTTCCTTGGCCACGTCGCGCCCCAGCGGGCAGTCCTTGGAGGTGACCTTGTAGTCGGTGATCGCCGTGTCCCAGTTGCAGAACCCGTCGTGGTGCTTGGTGACGAAGACCATGTACCTGGCGCCCGAGTCGGCGATGATGCCAGCCCATTCGTCGGCGTTGAATTTCTCGGCGGAGAACTTCTTGTAGAGGTTGTCGTACTCAGCCGCGGGAATGTTGCCGCGTTTGCCGCGCTTTCGTGACCAGCTTATCTCCTGGCCGGAGATGACGCCCGGGCCCCAGTGGATGAAGATGCCGAACTTCATGTCGCGCCATCGCTGGAGCGCCTCGGCGGTGTTCTTTGCCGGCGGAATTACCAGCGGCGCCGCCGGCTGCGTGGCAGGGGCTTTATTGTCCTGGGTGTGACCAGCCGCGGCCAGGCCCAGGGCGAGGCTCATGATCGTCAGCAGCAATTTTGTCGGCATAGCGGAGTTCTCCTGCACGTTAAACAGCGGTTCGAAGTTCGAAGGTCGACGTTCGAAGGAAGGACCGAAAGGACTGCAGGGACTGCAAGGACGGCAAGGACGGGTGGCATGGCGACACCGGTTTTATCGGGGGGCGCAGTCAAGCCATCTCCATCAGACCGCAGACCCGGTGGCTTGTCCATGGCGACCCGCTGCGCGTGTCGCCATGCCACCCGTCTCTTTGTCCTCTTAATCCTCTTAATCCTTAAATCCCGCACTCCCGGTCCCTGACCTCGCCCGGCGGTTGAGCCCGGCGACGATGGCTCGGACGGCGGCCTGGTCGATGTTCGTGTCGCTTCCGACACCGAAGACGATCTGGTCGCCGTTGAACCGCAGCGGCACGTAGGCCACGGCCCGGGCGTCTTCGCCTTTGCCGACGGCCTGTTCCTGGTAGTCGTCGACGGCGAAGGGTTCGGCCCCGAGCTGGTGCATCGCGTGGCAGAACGCCGAGACGGGCCCGTTGCCCTCGGCTACGACGCTCTTTTCCTGACCGTCCACGCGGAGGCGCACCTCGCCGTGGATATGCGTGGGGTTGTTCTCATCCGGTCGCGGCCAATACCCGACCAGCTCATAAGGTCCGCGCGGGTTTATAAACTCGTCGACGAACGCCTGGTAGACTTCGGCGCTGGAGACCTCGCGCCCGACGCGGTCGGAAAGCTGCTGCACGGCCGAGCCGATCTGCGGGTGCATGGTCTTGGGCGGCTGGAGACCGTAATCCTGTTCGAGCACCCAGACCACGCCGCCCTTGCCGGACTGGGAGTTGATGCGGATCAGGTCCTCGTACTGCCTGCCGAGGTCGCAGGGGTCCACGTGCAGGTACGGCACCTTCCAGGCGGCGCCGAATTTCGCGGGGGCTTCGTCGAGTTTTCGCATGCCCTTGCGGATGGCGTCCTGGTGGCTGCCGGAAAAGGCGGTGAAGACATACTGACCGGCGTACGGCTGGCGGTAGTAGACCTCCATGCCGGTCAGGCGGTGGACGCTCTGGGCGATCTGGGGCAGGTTCGAGAAGTCCAGCCCGGTCTCGATCCCGCGCGAGAAGAGGTTGTTGGCGACGGTGACGATATCGACATTGCCGGTGCGTTCGCCGTGGCCGAACAGCGTGCCCTCGACGCGCTGCCCGCCGGCCAGCAGCGACAGTTCCGTCGCGGCAACGGCCATCCCCTGGTCGTTGTGCGCGTGCAGCGAGATCAGCACGTCGTCCGGTCGCGAGAAGCGGCGGCAGAACAGCTCGATCATGTCGGCGTACTGGTTGGGCGGGCGGCGCTCGACGGTGGCGGGCAGGTTCAGGATGAGCGGTTTGTCGGGCGTGGCGCGCCCCCAGGTGGCCAGGACCGCTTCGCACAGGTCGAGCACGAACTCGAAGTCGGCGTCGGTGAACTCCTCGGGCGAGAACTCCAGGCGGATGTCCGAGCCTTTCATCGCCGCCGCCGAGTCGCGCGACTGCGCGATGGCCTTGACGACCATGTCCATGGTTTTGGGATGGTCGAGGCCGAAGACCTGCTGCATGTGCAGTTCGCTGCAGGGGCAGTACAGGTGCATGATGGCCCGCGGCGCGCCGGCCAGCGACTGGAACGACCGCTCGATCAGGTGCCCGCGGCACTGGCAGAGCACCATCATGAACACGTCAGGCGGCAGGTGCCCCTGCTCGATGAGCACGCGCGTGAAATCGAAGTCGTCCTTGCTGGCCGAAGGGAACGAAACCTCAATGTGCTTGAACCCGATGGCGGTCAGCAGCTTGAAGTATTCGAGCTTCTGGGCGGGGTTGAGCGGGTTGGGCAGGGCCTGGTTTCCGTCGCGCAGGTCGACCGAGCACCAGATGGGCGCTGCCGACAGCGCGCGCGACGGCCATTGGCGGTCGGGCAGATCGATGCTCTTGGGATACGTGTACTTTGGCGTTGTCATGGTCCTGCTCCTGCACCTAAACAAAAAGCTCCGCAATCCTCAGGATCGCGGAGCTTGAAAAGGGACTTAAGCCCGCGGTCCGTCAGCGCAGCAACAAACCCAGAAGCAGCAGAGCGGGCAGGTTGTTGATGCGACGGACCATTATTATCTCACACTCACAGATATCATATCGGCCATCGCAGGCGGCGGTCAAGAGCAAGGCGGGAAGAAAAATGGATGGATGAATGGATGGATGGATGGACTAGTCACGGCGTCGCCGAAGGCGAAGCCGGAGGCCCGCCCGCCCGTCACTCAAACTGAATCGTCGGCCAGTCGCCATTGCAGGAGGCTTCGAAGCCCTTAGCCGGACCGAAGGGATAGAACGTCTTGAAGAACTTGGCGATGGGCGTCTTGCCGTTGGGGGCTGGCCAGTCCCCATCCTGCAGATCGTGACCGTTGTTGGTCAGGGCGACGGTGGGCGCCATCTCCCCGACGTGGCCATCCATGTAGACGGCGTTAGAGACGCCGCCATGGCGGAAGACCAGGCTGCCCATCCCGGTGTTGGCGGGCTTAACGATGGCCGTGGCGCAGTCGGCTTCATACGGGTTGTTCTGCCAGTCCGCCCAGGTCATCATGCGGTACGGGTTGCCCTTGAGCTCGCTGCGCAGCACCCAGAACGCCTGCGGTCCCAGGCTGGTCATGCGGGCACTGGCCGAGAGGGTGTTCTCGTTGCAGCCGATGCTCACCCGCAGGTTGTCGTACTGCGAGAAGGTTCCCAGCCGCCCCAGCGATTCTGTGGCCCCGTCGCCGGGGCAGCGCGACACCTGCTCGGGCAGCTTGGTGTCGCCCAGCCAGTACCGCGGGATGCCCATCGTCGCGTCGAGGTGCTTGTACGAGTCCAGCATCAGGTCGTTGTGCTCGCGGGTGAAGCTTTGGCTGGCCTGCTCGTAGCCGCGCAGCAGCGGCTTGCAGGCGGTCTTGCGGGCATTGCTCAGGGCGTTGCTGATGACCGGCACGAGGATGCTCGCCAGCACCGAGATGATCGCCACGACCACCAGCAGTTCGATAAGCGTGAACGCGCTGCGGTTCCGTCTGTTCGGCATCTTCAGTTTCCCCAGTTACGGTTGCGTCGGGGCCTTGAGGGCCTCTTCCAGCGCGAGCATCGCGAAGGAGGTGGCCAACACGGGATGGCCTTCCCACCAGCGGTCGGAGTTATTGACCCAGCTTCCATCCTTGCGCACGCGCTGGGCCAGGTGGTCGATCAGTTCGTGCCGCCAGTTGTGCCCGGCCCCTTCCGGGTCGGTGATGACGTCCTGGCCCCAGGCCCGCAACGCCTTGGCGAAGACGTGGTAGTAGTAATACAGCCCCGCCTGCGACTGCGCCTGGGGCATGTTGGGGTTGGCGTCCAGCCGCCAGTACTTGCGGATCCAGTCGAAGGCCGCCCGCACCCGCGGGTCGTCGCGCTTCACGCCGGCATAGAGGAACGACTTGAAACCGGTATACGTCATCGTGCCGTAGCTGCGGGCGCCCTGGGCGTCCTTGGGGAACCGGTAGACGAACCCCCCGTCGTTGGAGCCCTGCGACGCCCAGTCCATCCTGTTGGTCTCGGTGTTGTTCTGCAGGCGGCTGATGAAGGCCATCGCCTGCTGCATCGCCGGGTCGTCGGCCGGCACGCCCGCCTCGTGAAGGGCTTCCATCCACATCCCCACCACGCTCAGGTCGCCCGAGGCCGCCCCCTTGGCGTACCCCAGCCCCCCCACGTTCGGGTCGTCCGCGGCGATGGCTTTACCGTCAGTCGACTCGGCGCCGGCCACGATCTGCAGGCTCTTGAGGTAGGCCGTCAAATCCTTCACGTGGGAGGCGTACTCGGGACTTTTCGCCGCCGCCAGCGCCATCAGCGCCACGGCGGAGGTGTAGCTCGATCCGCCTTCCTCAGCGACATACACTCCCCCGTCAGACTGCTTGAATGTCAGCAAAACCTCGTAGGCGCGTTTCACCGCCGGATGTTCCACGCCATAGCCCGGATGCTGCACCAGGGCCTTGAGCACCATCGCCGTGATCGGCGGAGCCGCGGTGCTGCGCCCGGTCGACCAACTCCCGTCGCCCTGGCGCTGGCGGAGCAGGTACATCGCGCCGGCGTCGAGCAACGCCTGGGCCTTGGCGCGGTGGGCGGCGTCCAAGGCCGACTCGGGCAGGTTCGCCACGCCGCGCCACGCCGCGCCCGCCGGCGCCGGCTGCGACGCGCTTGTCCGAGCGGGCGCGGTGGCCGCGGAACTCTTGCCCGACTTGGCGCTGCTGCACCCGGTCATGCTCACGCTCAAGGCCGCCAGCAGCAACGCCGCCGCCACGCCCGACCGCCGGTTCGAGATGCTGTCAGTGATTGTCATCAGTTCATGCTCCTTCCTTCCTGCAGCAGCCTCAGGGGCTGTCGGCAGGCAGCGTTGATCGCCGGCCACACGCCGGCGATCAGGCAAAGCGCGATCGTGGCGCCGATGCCGTAAAGCAACATATCCCAGGGAATCACAAACGTGGCGTGTACACCCCACATCTCCTTGCTGGAGGCGATGCCCGTCCACGAAATCAAAGTCCCAAACAGCAGGCTGGCCACCGTGGCCACCAGGGCGATCAGCACGCCCTCGGCCAGGATCAGCCTCAGCAGTTGCCATCGCGTCATTCCGATTCCGCGCAGGATTCCGATCTCCCAGTTGCGCACGCGCACCGACGTCATCATCGTCCCTACCACCGCCAGCGCCGACAGACCCAGCGCCATCAGCGGATAGGTCGTGAGGCTGTCGAGGATCCCGCCGGCGCGGTTCATCAGGGCGCTGGTGACGGCGTGCATATCTGTCACCGTGACCGAAGCGGCGCTGTCAATCATCAACCGCGGTGGGCCGCTCATGCCGCCGCGCCGGCCCCGTCCGCCCCCGCCCCGCCCGGCCATACCGCCCATCCCGCTTCCACCCCCACCCGGGCCGCCGCCCATCATCCCCCCGTTTGTGCCGCCGCCCCTGTTGGCCGGTCGCGATGACGGCAGGACCACTCTGGCGTTGGGATCGGCGATCCGCACGATCGGCAGTTCCAGATCCAGCGGGCTTCTGCCGTCTTCCATCTTCAGCCAGAAGTTCTTGTACGCCGCGCCGGGATACGCCGCCGCCGCCGTGGCCGTCGGAACAATCACCAGCCCGCCGACGCGACCCATCGAACGCATCTGCGAAAACTTCGTCAGCCACTGCCAACCGGGAATTTCGATCACCCCTGCGATGGTGTATTTCAGTCGCGCCGTCGCCCCGCCCATTGAATCCATCTCGATCGTCTGGCCGACGTCGTACTTCTCCGGGGCGCGGTTGTAGAAGCTATCGGTGAGCAGACACGCGTCGCCCTGCTCCAGCCGGGCGAAGGCCTCCTTCGCCCTGCCACGTACGAAATTGGCCTGCATCATCCCATCGCGCTCGTCGAGCAGCTTATGGACATCGCAGCCGAGGTAGATCACCGTCCGGGCGAAGACACCCTTGATGACCTCGTCGGCCTTCATCACGTGCTCGGGCAAGTCCGTCACGTCCGGATGCTGCATGATCATCGCCACCACTTTCCCCGACGCCACGCCCGGCAGTTTTTCCACGGCCGCCAGCGACTCCTCCGCAATCCCGTCGGGCTGCACGGTGATCACGGCGTCGGGGCTGCGGGCGCTGAGCACGAAGGGCCTGAGCATCGACTGCCCCCAGATCTGCACCGTGACGTACAGCCCCAGGCCCACCATCAGGGCCGTCGCGCACCCGACGGTGCGCCACAGCCCCGCGCTGAGCTGCCGCGCCAGCAGGCGGTGATTCAGCCCCAGCGGCAAGGCCGCCGCCCGGGACAATACCCGCTCGCACAGCGCGATCGTAAAGGGCAGCAGCAAGGCAAAACCCGTGATCGCTGCCAGGCAACTGATCGGCAGGGCGATCGGGGCGCGCCACGTCTCAGGGACGATCTCCGTCAGCGTCACCACCGGATTGACCGCGACCAGCGCCAGCCCCACCGGGACCAGCCACGCCGGAACGCCCGCCGACTGCAGCAGCGGCGAAATGCTCATGCTCTCCAGCGGTTTGCGACGCGAGGCAAATATCGCCGGAACGATCGGCGCAGCCGCCGTGGCGCCATAGGCCGTCAGCGCCCCCAGCGCCGCCCAGAGCCCGACGTGCAGCGGTACGTCCTGCCCCGCCAGCGAGGGGATCTGCGAGACGCTCCATTTCATCACGAAAATGCCTGTCAACAATCCCAGCAGGTATCCTGCCGTCGCCACCACCAGTGCCTCGGCGGCGATCAGCCCCACCACCCCGCCGCGCGTCATCCCCACCGCCCGCATCATCGCCAACTGCCGCGAGCGCTCCTGCAGCCCGATATTGAGCGTGCTGAATATCACGAACATCGCCGCCAGAATCGCCAGGTTCATCCCCGCGTTGCGCAGCAGCGGGAAGAATCCCGCGCCCGACCGCTGCGCCATGCCCCCCATGCGCGCCGCTTCGCTCTGAAAGTCGCTGTTGGTCTGGACGTCGATAGGTTGCTGGAGCCTGTGGGCGGCCGTCACCAACTCGTCCAGGAACCGCTCCTGAGAGACGCCATTCTTGAGCTTGAGCAATGCGCGATTGGTGGCCGGCGGCGCCCCGGTCAACCGCTGGAAGGCGTCATTGGAAACGTACATCGCCGCCAGGGTGCGGTTCTGCACCGGCAGCTTGATGACCCCGCCGATACGCACCTTCTGCCGGCCGGCGGTGGTGGTAATCTGAAACGCCGTGCCCAGGGTGCCGGCAGGAGGCTCGGGGGTTCGGCCAAATGGAGAGCCCCTTGCGGGAGTCGGCGGCGCTGCCGGCTGGGTCGTGGCCACGACCGCCAGACGTGACGCCATCGTATAATCGATCACGACCTCGTTCGCATCCGCGTCGCTGACCCACTTGCCCCGCTCCAGCGGGAAAGGCGGCTCCGGGTCGCCCGAGGCCAGCAGAGGCCACGTCATCCCCATCCTTGCCATGGGATTCATCGGCATTGCGCTGGCACTGGCGCCTAAAGCCATGGTGTCGACGCTAGCCTGGCAATACTCCCGCATGCTCTCGACGCTGCGGTGATCGCGCAGCCACGTCAGCAGTTCGGACTTGATCGGGTGTCGGGGCGCCTGAGGGCCCATGCGCATCCGATCCGCCTGCATCTGCGCCCGCGCGGCGCCATAGAGGACCATGTCGAAGGACCCCAGGGCGTGGGCGGAACGCCCAGCGGCCATCTGCGCCTGGGCCATCGTAATGTCCTGTCCGCCGACGAAGACTACCACCATCGCCACCGACGTCACCAGCGCCCCCAGCGCCAGCAGCGTCCGCAGCCAATGCCGGCAATACTGCGCCCACAGCAGTTTGACCGTCAAACGCATGCCGGGGCCTCCTGGCGGTCGAGGATGTCCTGGAACCGCGTCCCAAGGTCCCGCGCCGACTTGAACTGCGACGGCAGCAGGGTTTCGACCACGCGCCCGTCCTTGAGCACTATCACGCGGTCGGCCCACATGGCCACTCCCGGATCGTGCGTCACCGTCACGATCGTGCGAGATTGCTCCTTGCACAGGCGGTGCATCAGTTCGCAGAGATTGCGGCCGCTGGCGCAGTCAAGGTTGCCCGAAGGCTCGTCGGCGAGGATGACGGTCGGGTTGGTAATCATCGCCCGCCCGATCGCCACGCGCTGCTGCTCGCCGCCGGAGAGCTGGTCGGGACGGTGGCGGCGGCGGTCCTTGAGGCCCAGCGTTTCCAGAAGAAACTCGACCTTCTGACGGTCGCCGCTTTGCCCTCGCTCCAGCAGCAGCGGCAGGCGGAGGTTGTCTTCGACGCTGAGCGTGGGAACCAGGTTGAACGCCTGGAACACCATGCCAATGCGCCTTCGTCGCAGCAGCGTCAGCGCGCGGTCCTTCAGGGTCGAAAGGTCCTTGCCGCCGATAAGGACCCGCCCCGCCGTAGGCGCAGCCAGCCCGGCGGTCAGGTGCAGCAGCGTGCTCTTGCCCGAGCCGCTGGGCCCGATCACGGCCAAGTGCTCTCCGCTGTCCACTTCGAGGTTGATATCGCGCAGCGCGTGAACCTCGTTAGGGCCGTGGCCGAAAGACATCGAAAGATCGCTAACCTCAACGGGCGGCAGGCTGGGGGGCGGAGTCGGCATGACGAGCTCCTGAATGTAGAGACTTCATGCCGGACTCACTGCAATAAGCGCGCCAAGTGAAGCGTACCCCGAATATCGTCGCCGGCGAGATCGCAGACACCGCAAAGACATGATGCGGGATCATTCGTTATCGCCGATCGGAGCGAGATTCACCAGGCTCTTGGCGGTGTGCATAAACCATGTGCGGCCGCGACAAATAATGTGCAGCCCCTGACGTTGAGAGGCAATGACCACGGGTCGCTGCAGGGCCATTGCCCCGTCCCTCCAGCGGCCCGTGCGATGCGCACCGGCAGGGCGCGTGAATCTTCAGGGTGTGGGAGCGGCGGCCTTGATCGACTCGATCAACTGTTCGATCGGGTAAGGCCGCACCAGCCACTGGCCGTTGTCGGTCAGGGCCAGCGCCGCGACCTGGCTGCGGCGGCTCTCGCTTGCGACGACGATGATGCGGACCTGCAGCCCGGAGTTTCGCCGTGCGTCACGGCAGAGCACGGGCGCCTGGGCGGCGACCGTGTCCAGATCTATCACCAGCACGTCGGGGCGCAGGCGGTGCGTGAGCAGACCGGCCTCGAAGGCCCCGCAGGTGAGGTGTACTTCAAAACTCTCATCGTCGCCGAGGCGATCCTTCATCTGTTCCAGCCCGTCGGCGCCGACGGCAAGGACGCGGCAGGGACCGCGGCGCAGTTCCGTCAGCGGCAAGCCGTACTCGTGCATGAAGCGGATGAGGTTCTCCATCGGGATGCGGCGCTCGCGGCTGAGCGGGATGCGAAATCCGCGCAGTTTTCCGGTGTCGAACCACTTGCTGACCGTCCGCGGCGCCACGTGGCAGATGCGCGCCACGTCGCCTGTCGTTAACAGGTGTTTTTCCCTCAGTTCCGGCATGGTGACCTCCATGTCATGTATCGTCACGCCGGAGGGTCAGCTTGATTAGCCAGGAAATCGAAAAACCGACGACGAGGACGAGGACGAGGACGACAAAACCAAAGAACGCTCTCGACGGGTTGTTTCCCAGACCGAACAACCGCGCGGGGCAAGCCCCGCCGCTAAAACCACATTTTCGTCCTCGTCGTCGTCCTCGTCCTCGTCGTCGGTTGTTTCTTTCCTGCCCGCAAGCATCGTCGATTGTTTCTTTCTTTCCCGCAAGCATCGTCGATTGTCTCTTTTCTTCCCCCCGCAATGGCGTGTAAAGTGTGACGGTGGACCTTCTGAGCAATCTCAACGACGCCCAGTTTCAGGCTGTCACGCACGTGGACGGGCCGCTGCTGGTGCTGGCCGGCGCGGGCTCGGGCAAGACGCGCGTTATCACGCACCGCGTGGCGTATATCATCGACCAGGGCGTCGATCCGCGCAGCGTGCTGGCGATCACCTTCACCAATAAGGCCGCCGGCGAGATGCGCGACCGCGTGGCCGCCCTGGGCGTGCCCTACGGGGCGACGGTCTCGACGTTCCATGCCCTCTGCGCGCGGCTGCTGCGGGAGTTCGCCGCCTACGCCGGCGTCAGCAACAACTACACCATCTACGACCGCGACGACCAGCTCCGCATCGTCAAGCAGGCGATGGAAAAGGCCTCCTGCGACGTCGAACGCTATACGCCGGGCGCCATCCACTCCGTCATCTCCAACGCCAAGAACGCCCTGCAGGCCCCGTCGGTCGTCGCGGCGGAGGCCGGAGCCAACCGCTTCCGAAAAGCGGCTGCCGACGTGTACGCCCAGTACGAATCGCTGCTGGCTGAGAACAATGCCCTGGACTTCGACGACCTGCTGATGCGGATGGCCTTCGTCCTGCGGGACAACCCCCAGGTGCGACAGACCCTCTCCGACCGCTACCGCTACGTCCTCATTGACGAGTACCAGGACACCAACCACGCGCAGTACCTGCTGGCCGACGCCATCGCCAAGCCCCACGGAAACATCTGCGTCACCGGCGACCCCGACCAGAGCATCTACGCCTGGCGCGGCGCCGACATCAACAATATCCTCGAGTTCGAGCGAGACTACCCCCAGGCCCTGGTCGTGCGCCTGGAAGAGAACTATCGCTCGACCGCCCCGATCCTGGCGGCGGCCTCGCGGCTGATCGCCCACAACCACCAGCGCAAAAAGAAAGAGCTCTTCACCCGCCGCGGCGGCGGGGCCGACGTACACGTGCTCTCGACCGATGATGAGCACGCCGAGGCGCGCGAGATCGTCAAGCGCGTCCGCGGCGCCATCGACGCCGGACGCAGCGGCGGCGACATCGCCGTCTTCTACCGCGTCAACAGCCTCTCGCGCGTGCTCGAAGATGCGATGATGAAGGCCGCAGTCCCCTACCGCGTCGCTCGCGGCGTGGAGTTCTACAACCGCAAGGAAATCAAGGACGTGCTGGCGTACCTGCGCCTGCTGGTCAATCCCGCTGACGACCTCTCCTGCCTGCGCGTCATCAATATCCCCGCCCGGCGCATCGGCACAACGACCATCGACCGGCTGGCGGAGATGGCCGCGACCAGGAACCTCTCGCTCATCGACGCCTGCCGTCTGGCCGACCAGGCGGGCTTGCAGCAACCCACGGCCGCTCGCGTGCGGGCCTTCGCGGCGCTGATCGACGAGTTGACGGCGGCTATCGACCAACCCGTCGCCGACGTGGTGCGCGATGTCATCACCCGCAGCGGCCTGGAGGCGATGTTGCACGAAGGGCAGGAAGAAACCGCCCAGGCCCGCTCCAACGTGGGCGAGTTGATCAGCGCTGCGGCCGAGTTCGACTCTGTCAGCGAAGGCGGCGGCCTGTCGGACTATCTGCACCAGGTGGCGTTGGTCAGCGACGTAGACCGCCTGGACGAATCGGGCGGGGCTGTCACGCTGATGACGCTGCACGCGGCCAAGGGGCTGGAGTTTCCGGTGGTCTTTATCGCCGGCTGCGAGGAGGGCCTGCTGCCCTTCCAGCGGATGGAGAAGGTTGCGGGGATGGGGATGGAGTCGGCCCTGAACGTGGTGGACCTGGAGGAGGAGCGGCGGCTGGCGTTTGTGGGGATGACGCGGGCGAAGGAGGAGTTGTATCTCAGCCACGCGGTGCAGCGCATGGTGCGGGGCATGACCTCGCGCCAAGTGCCCTCGCCGTTCCTGGGCGAGCTGTCCGGCCCCAGCGTGACGCATGATGACCTCACGACCCCGCCGGACCTGCAGCCGCGGCGCCCGTCGCGCGGCGGGTATTATGATGATGTCGAGAACCGCCGGCGCATCGAGGCCTTCAGCGACGATCAGGACAGCCGGGGGTATGAAGAAGACGCCGATGAGACAGGCCACGGCGAAGGCTTTCCGCCCGAGTACGAGTTCCTCCAGAGCGGCAGTCTGGTGCGGCATCCCAAGTTCGGCGTCGGGCGAGTGGTGCAGATCAAGCAGCCTTGGCCCGAGACGCGAGCGATCATCGACTTCCAGACGTTCGGCCGCAAAACCATCGTCCTCCGCGTGGTGCCGCTGAAGGTGCTGTAACGACGGGATATATTTACCGCAGAGGTCGCTGAGGTCGCAGAGAAAGAATTTGGTGAAATCTTCCGTGCTGAGTCTTCCTCAGCGTCCTCTGCGACCTCTGCGGTGAATAATTACCCGCGTTACGCCTTGACGATCTTGTTCTTTCCGCCTTTGACCTTCTTGGTCGCGTTTCGGGTGTCGATGACCAGTTGGGCGCTGTCGACGATGGCCTGGTAATCGTACGAGCTGTGGTCGGTGCTGATGACC
This sequence comes from Planctomycetaceae bacterium, assembly GCA_039680605.1. Classification (NCBI taxonomy): domain Bacteria; kingdom Pseudomonadati; phylum Planctomycetota; class Planctomycetia; order Planctomycetales; family Planctomycetaceae; species Planctomycetaceae bacterium. The sequence goes on from JBDKTA010000009.1 coordinate 133,463, forward strand.
ACCGCGTCATATGCAGCCAGCATTTTGGCGGAGAGCTTCTTGGAGGTCTTCTTGAGGTCGTGCTCGCGCATCTTGTGAGTGCGGGGCACGTGCGGGTCGTTGTAGTCGACCTTGGCGCCGCGATATTCCAGCAGCTCGATCAGCTCCAGCGAGGGGCTCTCGCGAACGTCGTCGATATCCTTCTTATACGCCAGGCCCAGCACCAGCACCTTCGAGCCTTTGAGGGCCTTGCCGCGCCAGTTCAGGGCGTACATCAGCTTGTTGATGACGTACTGCGGCATCGAGACGTTGATTTCGCCGGCCAGCTCGATGAACCGCGTGCTCATGCCGTACTGGCGGGCCTTCCACGACAGGTAGAACGGGTCGATCGGAATGCAGTGCCCGCCCAGGCCCGGGCCTGGATAGAACGCCGTGAAACCGAAGGGTTTGGTCGAGGCCGCACGGATCACTTCCCAGATGTCGATCCCCATGCGGTCGAAGAGGATCTTCAGCTCGTTGACCATCGCGATATTGACGCAGCGATAGGTGTTCTCGAGGATCTTGCACGCCTCGGCGGCCTCGCAACTGCTGACGGGCACGACCGTCTCCAGCGCTTGCTCGTAGCATGCTACAGCCGCGTCAAGCGAGGCTTTGTCGAACCCGCCGACGACCTTGGGAATAGTTCGCGTGGAAAAGTTCTTATTGCCCGGGTCTTCTCGTTCGGGCGAGAAGGCCAGGTAGAAGTCCTTGCCCGCCTTGAGACCGCCGGCCTCGAGGACCGGAAGCATGACCTCGCGCGTGGTCCCGGGATAGGTGGTGGACTCCAGGACGATCAACTGGCCTTTTCGCAGCGTCTTGGCGATGGCGGCGGCGGTGGCCTCGATATAGGTCATATCCGGTTCCCGCATCTTCGTCAGCGGCGTGGGCACGCAGATGAGGATGCAGTCGGCCTCTTTCATGCGGGCAAAATCGGTGGTCGGCTCGAAGAGGCCGCCGGCGATCATCTTCTTGACGACGGCCGAGGGGATGTGCTCGATGTAGCTCTTGCCGGCCTTGAGGGCCTTGACCTTTTCCGGATCGACGTCGAACCCCATGACGTTGACGCCTGAACCGGTGAATTCCCGCACCAGTGGCAGCCCCACATAACCCAGACCTACCACGCCGACGGTGGCCTTCTTGCTTCTGATCTTGTTCACCAGCTCTTTGGACATTGCAGCCCTTTCTGTCAAGCCAATAGGTTATCCAGCCATTTGCTTGCCGGAATCTTATTCCCGATTATCGGCATGCAACCGCCAAAGGCACAATATCAAATTATTGCATTCACCATCGACTTTGCCATTAAGCTCGGTATAATCCGAACCATCCGAAATAATTGCCGGCAGAACCACACAGAAACCAAAGCGTATAACCCGGTGGAGTGATTTTCGTTCATGCCTCCCAGACCCAGACAACCTGCCCAGGCAGGAATGACTTTGGCCCAGAAGATTCTCCAGGACCTCAATCAATCGGCCGCTCCGAAGCGTGCGTATACCGATGGCGACCTGGCGACCGTTCTGCAGGCGCCGGCGTATCCGTCGATGGCCGAACCATCGCCCCCGCTGCGCGAGATGAGCGTCACGCAACTGGCCGCCCCGCGGCGGGCCCAGCGAATCATGCTCGACCTGGGGATTACCACCATCGGGCAACTGCTTGATACGCCCGTGCGGAACCTGATGTCCCAGTGGAGCTTTGCCGAACAATCTTTCGCACGCCTGCAGCAGCAGCTCGTGCGACTGATGTTCCCCCAGGCTGACCCGGGCAGCCACGAGGTCGATTACGCCTCGTACGCCGCCATGGTCGCCAGCATCATCAAACCGGCAATCTCAAACCGCCGCATGGCCCAGATCGTGCAGGCGCGGTTGGGCAGCGAAGGCAAACCCCAGACGCTGGCCGCGCTGGGCAGAACGTACGACATCACGCGCGAGCGCGTGCGGCAGATCGAGCAGGTTGGCATGGAGCAGCTCAAGGCCGCCACGACGCGCCGCCGAATGGCACGGTTCTGGAAGGAAGTCTGGACCATTCTCGAATCATGGAAGCGGCCTTACCCGATCTCGCGGCTGGCCAAGAGCCTGGCCACGCGGATGGCTTGGAGCGAGCCGCCGCCGGTGCGCTCGCTGCAGCGGTTGCTGGAATTGCACGCGGAGTTGGAACGGGACAGCGACGGTAACGTCTGGACGAAGGGGTCCGCTTGCGAGTAAGATGGGGGCGTTCACTCTCGCTCCGGCCATGCGATGCGGCATAGGTCTGGAGGGGGACTTGCCAGGAGTATGCCATGGGAGTCAAAGCTGTAGATTTGCGCAAAGGGATGGGCGTCAAGTGGGAAGGCAACGCGTGCGTGGTGCATTCGATGCAGCACGTGGCCAAGGGCAATAAGCGCTCGTACATGCAGGTCGAGTTGCGCAACATCAAGACCGGGCAGATCCTGCCCAACCGCTTCCGCGTCGATGAGATGCTTGATGAGGCATACCTGGAACGCAAACCCTTCGAGTTCCTCTATGCCGCCGGCGACAAGCATATTTTGATGGACACCGAGTCGTTCGAGCAGATCGAGATCCCCGCCGACATCATCGGCGACCGGGCCGTCTTCCTCACCGCCAACCTGCCCGTCGAAATTTCCTTCGTCGAGGGCGTGGCCGTGCTGGCGGACCTGCCCAACACCGTCGAGCTCAAGATCGTCGAGACCCCGCCGGAAGTCAAAGGCGCCACCGCCCAGGCCCAGCTCAAAGAAGCCACCTGCGAAGGCGGCGCCCGCATCCGCGTGCCGTCGTTCATCGCCCTGGGCGAAGTCGTCAAAGTCGACACCCGCACCGGCGAATACCTCGGCCGGGCGTAGATCGGGAGCGGGGAGAGCGGGATTACGCGGACTGGGGTATTGAATTGACTACAGTAACCACTACAGCTTGGGCTGCCTCCCCCGGACGTGTTGGATCAGCGACCGGTAGGGCGCCGGGGCCACTTGTGCAGCCTGCTGAACCAAACGATAGAACAGCTTGCCGCGGTAATTAGAGGTCCGGCGGTAAAACCGGAAGGCGAACTCATCGAGGTAGTAGTCCAGATGATCAGCACTGATCGCGCCTTGATGCGTCCCCAGTAGCCATCGCTTCAGCAGAGAGATGACGCGGTGGGCGTACGGAAGTAGATCCTCCTCCGCGCCAGGCACGTCCAGTCGGCCCTGCTTGCCAGGCTGATGCTTGTAGCCCAAGGACCTCAAGCCGCTGTATCCGGACCATCCATCGGTCTCCACAGCGCTACCGGGTTCCACACTGTCTGTGACGAAGGCGTGAAGACTGGTCGCCGACGCGTCCTGTATCCGGCGCATGCGGACTCGTCCACATTTGCGACCATCTCGCTCTACCGCAACCCCGATGAGTGCCTTTTTGCCTGGTTCTCGGCCTTGGCGCCCTTCCTCCAGGCCGCCCCAATATGTTTCATCTACCTGAACCAGCCCGTGCAGACGATCTCGGCCGGGACGAACCATGGCCCGCCGTAACTTATGCAACCATGCCCAAGCCGTTCGGTAGCTGCCCAGCCCCAACACGCGCTGCAGGCCCAAGGCGCTGGTGCCATTCTTCTGGCTGGTCACCCACCACATGGCGCGAAACCACGTGCTCAATGGCTTGTGGGTGTCCTGGAAGATGGTGCCGGCCGTTACCGACGCCTGAAAACCACACTCGGGACAGATCAGCAAGTCGCTCTTTCTTCGCCAGTATCGTCGCCCATCGCACCGAGGGCAGACAAAGCCGGTCGGCCAGCGGAGCTCGAACAGATACTGCCAGCACTGTTGCGGAGTGCCGAACTGCTCCTCAAACTCTTCCAGCGACTTTGGATAATGCTCTTCCATTGTCGCTCGACACTACAGGTGGGGTGTACTGTAGTCAATTCAATACCCGGATACGCGGATTAAGAAGATTAAGAGGATTGGGAAGAAGCAAGAACCCGGTCCAAAGATCTCCTCTGCGGTCGAGCTCTTGCTTTGTTAGCGGTCGAGCATGCTCGACGCGGTTTCTCAACTGACACATCCCACCAACAGCGGACAAGTCATTTGTGGTCTGCCTTGTGAACGAAGCGGCCGAGGACCTGCAAGTTCATAAAATATACTGTGTGCTTTATGACAAGCAGTCCCTTGAACAAGGTTTTCTCCGCGTCATTGACGACAGCGGCGAGGATTATCTTTATCCTTCGTCCTGGTTCACTCCCATCGACCCGCCGGCCAAGGTGAAGGACTCACTCCTTCTGCACGCCAAGTGATGCCAGCGCCTCAGAGCCCCAACTTCCCTTCTTGATCTGCACGTCAATTCTGTCATCGCCGAAGGTCAAGGTGACATCCCATGGCTCTTGGCTGATGAGCATCTTTATGACGCGCTGCCCTGCAACGCCACAGCAGGAGAGTTTGACGAAGCCTGGCCATACATGCCGCCTCTCGATGGCATTATAACGCCCGGGCAAGGCCAGGCTTCGTTTTCCTCCACTATGTCTCCGGTTTTGCCGTTGGGCGGCCACGTATAATGATGCAGAAAGGAACGGCCTATGGATATCGAACGGTACATCAAGGACTCCGGAGCCCAGTACGAAAAGCATGAGCATCCGACGGCGTATACGGCCCAGGAACTGGCGGCCGAGGAGCATGTGCCCGGCGATGCGGTGGCCAAGGCCGTCGCCGTGGCGGCAGACGATCGCTGCGTGCTGGCGGTGCTTCCGGCGACGCATAAGATCGACTTGGACCGCCTGGCCGAGGCGCTGAACGCCCGCCACTGCGTCCTGGTAAACGAGGACAGGATGGCCGATCTGTTCCCGGACGTGGAGTTGGGCGCCGAGCCGCCGTTCGGCCAACCGTACGGACTGGAGACGGTCGTCGACGAACCGCTGACGCGATGCAAGACGATCACCTTCAACGCCGGCTCGCACAACCTGGCGATCCGCATGCGCTTCGACGACTACCGCAAACTCGCCCAACCCAAAGTCGCGGAGTTTTCGAAGCACATCTAAAACCACCGTCCGGGCCGGCAGCTGCCAGCGCGGCGATACCGGGGGCCGATGGCTATGACGCTTTCTTGAAGCGCACTCCGATGTCCCCGCGCGGAAGACGCACGATAATTTCCAGCTCGCCGCCCATGGCCTCAACCAGACGTCGTAGCGTGGTGATCTGCATGTCGTCCTGGTTCTCGAGCTTCGACAAGCTCGGCTGAGTGATGCCCAGTTTTGACGCAAGCTCTTCCTGCGTCAGGCCGACATACTTGCGAATTTCGGCAAGCAACATCTCGGCCATCATCTCATTGGCCAGAGCGTCCGCTTGGGCCAGTTGCTCGGGCGTCATCTTCTCTCGCAGCTTCTTGAAAGGATGGTGTGCCATCAGATCAATCCTTCTTCCCTCAGTTCATCCAGATAATCATCAAATAACGCATCGGCTAGAGGGATCATGCGATCATAAAAGCGGTCGTCGCCCGTCTTGTCGCCGCCGATCAGAAGAATCGCGCAACGTCGTGGGTCGAAAGCAAAGAAAGTTCGCAACGGCCGTCCCTTGCACTGCGTTCGCAACTCTTTCATGTTCGAGTGCCGAGAGCCATTAATCGTATCAGCGTGAGGACGCGACAATTGCGGGCCTGAATGCTCCAGCAGCCGGACGCTCGCCTCAAGGCATGCCTGCTCGGAAGGCTCAAGCGTTTCCCACCACTGACCGAACTCGTCTGTGTATTCCACTTCCTACACACTTGGCATTATAGCTTAAAAGCGATATGCGTCAACAGCTATATTCAGAAATCCCTCTGGACGGCCTACTCGTTGCCGCGGACGGCCAGGGCGGTGGGCAGGGCGATCATTTCGGCCAGGGCGACGTCGTCGTCGGTGAAGGGTTGTTCGCCTTTGCGGTAGAGGACCACCAGGCCGATCATTTCGCCGGCGGCGGGGACCAGCGGGACAGCCAGCACCGTCAGACCGGGCAGGAAATTTCGGATGGCCGGGTCGAACTCCTCGGCCCGCATTCCCGCGTCAATCACCTGGCAGATGGGTTCGGCCAGCACCGATTCGATGATCGGCCTGGTAAGCCGACTGCAGAAATTGAAGCCGTCGGGCGTGGGCACGCCGAAGCGCCCGGCGATCTGCAACTGGGCTGAACCGTCGCACACCATAGCCGCCCCGAACACCGCCCCGCTTTGCCCGACGATCAGCTTGAACAGCGAGCGGAAGATATCGTCGTCGGTGCGGGCGAGGATCAGTTCGCTCTGGTATTCGATCACCATCTGCTGGCGGGCCATGCGGGAGCTGAGCGAGCGGTAGGCGGCTGTCAGCTCGGCGCAGGTGGTTTCGAGCTGGCGGGTGACGCTCTTTCGCTGGAGGTTGCTGTGGCGGGCGAGGCGTCGCAGCTGGATGCTCCGGCGCCGCGCGAGGGTCTGGTTGTCCTTCTGGGCCAGGGCGGCCGAGACGGTCTGCCGCAGGCGCTCGATGTCCAGGGGCTTTGACATGATCTCCAGCGGGCGGCGACGCGAGGCTTCGGTCATCGCGGCGGCGTCAGGGCGCCCGGTGATGACCACGGCAGGAACGCCCGCGTCGAGGGCGTCAAGCACGTCCAGGCCGGTGCAGTCGCCCAGGTTCAAGTCGGCGACGATCAGGTCCGGGGGATGGATGGCGGCTCGCTGGAGGGCTTCTCTGCCGCTGGCGGCGGTGATGATTCGGCAATTTTCGCTGTCGAGGGCGTCGGTCAACAGATCGCGCAGGGCGGGCTCGTCATCGACCACCAGCACCGTTCTGCGTTGTGTCGCCGTTGCCATGGTTTGCCTGCTCTGCCTTGGGCAGTTGCACGTACACGGCCGTGCCTTGGCCTTTGCGGGAGCGGATGAAGATCTGCCCGCGGTTGTTCTCGACGTATCGGCGAGCCAGGGGCAGCCCCAGCCCGCGGCGGCGTCCGGCGGCCTGCAGCGAGAAAAACGGCGTAAAAACATGCTGCAGCGTCGCCTCGTCCATGCCCGGGCCGCTGTCGGAAACGCTCACGAGCACCGCGTCGCGAACCTCGTCCAACCGCCCGGTCAGCGTGATCGTTCCGCCGCTGTCACCCAAGGCCGTCACGGCGTTGGCGATCAGCTCGGTCAGCACCCTGCGAATCTGCTGCCGGTCTGCCAGGACGGCGGGAACGTCGTCGCCAACGTGTATATCGACGAGCGGATGCGCGGCTTGAGTAGCGACCGAAGAAAATTCGCGAACGGCCTCTGCAGCCAGGGCCCGCACGTCGATCGCTTCGGGCTTGGCCGGCTCGGGGCGGGCGTACTCCATGAGGTTGGAGATGATGTCGCTGATGCGCTGGGCCTGGTCGGCGATGAGCTGCCAGGTCTGCCGCTCGGCGTCGCTGGTCGCGGCGCTGCGCATGAGCTGGGCGCGCCCCGAGACGATCGCCAGCGGATTGTTCATCTCGTGGGCCGCCCCGCCGGCCATCTCGCCCACCGCCGCCATCGCCTGCGCCTGTGCGACCGCGTCGCGCCGTGCGGCCACCGCCTCGCCGGAGCGGGCGAACTCTTCGTTCATCTGCACGGCGCGCTCGCGCGCCTGCACGAGCACGAGCGAGTCGCTCAGCGCCTCGGCGGTCAGGGCGGCCGTGGCGGCTACCAGCGCATCGGGGGCCTCGGCCGCCCGCACGAGCACGCCCCCGACGAGCACGCCCTGGCACAGCAGCGGATAGTGCAGGTAGCGCGTGGCGTCGATCCACTCGTCGAACCCGCGCACGTCGACGCACGACATAGCCGGAATCTGCAGCGCCTGGGGAACCTGCCGCGTGGGGCTCATCGCCGCCAGCCAGTCCCCCGCCGCCACGCTCTGCCATCGCCATCGCGGCGACCCGTCGCAGCAGACCGCGAGCATTTCATCGCCGGCACGGTCGAGCGAATACGCCACCACCGGCCAAGCCGCACTGGGAGGCTGGCGGCAGGCCCAGGCCATCGCCTCGGCGACGGCTACCAGCACGTCGCACAGCGCCGCCCCGCCTCGCAGCGCCCCGCTGATTCGCCGCGCCTGGTCAAAGGCGTCGGCGCGGACGGTCGTCTGTTCGAGCCGCTGCAACAGAATGTCGTTGAGCCGCCCCAGTTCGGCATTGGCCCGCGAGAGTGCGGTTCCCATAAGCCCTGGCATGGCAATGCCAGGGTTCCCCGACCCGTTGAGCCCCAACAATTCCAACCGCCGCGCAACCTGCTCGGGCAGGGCCTTGCGCACCCGATCGAGCACGTCGCGCGAAACGCCGGCGGCGTCCGCCCGCTCCTCGATCCCCCACGGCCCGGAGGCCCCGGCGAGCGTCGAATATCCCAACTCGTGCGCCAGGCTGTCCGCCAGCGACAGCAGCGTGATCAGGCGGGAATCCCCCAGCGTCGCCGAGACGCCGCCGGCGGGCTGATGGCTCAGCCAGATGCTGTCCTGGATGCTGCGGCTGAAACCCCAGTGCTCGGCCAGCCGCCGCCCCACCGTCGGATGGTCGATCCCCAGAATCTGGTGCTCGCACTGGCGGATGTCGCCGCCGCGCCCGTCAGCGGCGGCTTCAAGCACGCGCTGATAGCTCTTGGGCACCGATTGCCAGAGCGCCAGTTGCCCGATGTCCTGGAGCAGCCCGCAGGCGAAGGCCACATCGGCGCCGGCGGCGGAGGTCTGTTCGGCCAGCATCGCCCCCGCGCACGCCACGGCTACACTGTGCGTCCAGAACGCCTTGTGCTCGCCGGCGGCGCCATTGCCGGCGGCGAGCATGGGAGCCTTGAGCACGGCCGAATACACGCAGCCGGTCGGGACGGCTTGGACGGCCTGCTCGGGCGTTTCCGCTTTGCCGTATTCGGCGTTGGCACGGCGCAGCAGGGCGGCCGACAGCGAAACGTCGGAGGCGATCAGTCGCGTCAGCGGATCCGCCGCGGTGAGCCGGTCGGAGATGTCGCGACCCTTGATGAGTTCTGCCGCCCGCAGCACCACGCACGGCAGGGTCGGCAGCGGCGGGAGCTGTCGGATCATGAGATCCAGTTGGCGCAGTCCCAGCCGCCCTCCCTCGTTGATATTTCCAGCTTTGTCGTTCACGCGTTTAAGCGGCGCCCGGACGATTCGTCAAGAGCCCTACCCTCGCACCAGGCTGATGATGCGTTGCCTGACCTGGTCGATATCGAAGGGTTTCTTGACGAAATCGTCGGCGCCGGCCTCCTTAAGTTTCTCCAACTCGGCGGGGTTCACCACGCCGGAGATGATCAGGATGCGGATGTGTTCGAGGTCGGGGTTCTCGTGGATCGTGCGGCAGACCACGTTGCCGTTGACGTCGGGCAGCATGTAGTCCAGCACCACCAGGTCCGGACGGAACTGCTGGGTCAGCACGCCGGCGTCGTAGCCGGTGCTGGCGGTCTTGACCTCGAACCGCCCGTCGTTGCCCAGCACCTCGCGGAACAAATCCAGAATCGCCTCCTCGTCGTCGACCACCAGCACGCGAATGATGTCGCTCTCGAGCGAATCCAGCGGGATGTTGTTGGCCTTCATGAAGTCGATCAGGGCCTGGCGAGGAATGCGGCGGAACTTGCTGCCCGGTACGCGGAACCCCTGGAGTTGTCCGCTGTCGAAGCAGCGGATGATCGTCTGCTGGGACAGCTTGCAGACGTCGGCCGCCTCACCTGTGGTGAAAACCGCTTTATGTCTCATTGTCATTCTACCTATCCCCAGCCGCGCCAAGCCTGCAGTTACCCTAGGCGATGCAGTCGGCGATACTTGTGCATATTAACATACAAACCGCCAAACGACAAGTTTTCAGGGACAAACTGGATAATTGCAACTCAATGCCTCGTTCTGGGGCGGCTTCCCTTTTCTTGCACTTTGTTGTACTTTTCACAGCGATCTCGGGGAAGCGGTCGAGGCGGCGGTATCCTGGAAAAGGCACCCGACCAAGGTAACAATTGTCTTTTCTTGTCTGTCTTGGGCCTAATTCAGAATGCGGTATTTGCCTAACCCCTTTGGCTCCAGATACTTATATAACTCCCCCATTGTCCTCCCCTGATGCCCAGACAATGCAAGCGGCGGCGCATATAAAAAGGGCACAACCGAAGTCGTGCCCTTTGATCTTAACCTGAGGCTGCAACTATGTTCCGGGGAGCAAATCCGCCAGTAGCCTCTCGACGGCCGCATCTATCCGCTCGGGGGTCTCGTACGTTCCGGCGGCGATTTCCTCTTTGACCCTGGCGATCAGCTCAGTGCGCACTTCGGGCACTTCGCGTATCTTCATCGCCAGCTTGGCTGCGGTAGAGATCTCGACCGTGTCGGCGGTCTGACCGAGCCGATGGATCGCGCCCTTGGATGCGATAGACCCGGTCGGTTCTACGGGACTGGGGGCTCCGGCACCTGTTACGCCATTGACATTCGCCATGGTCATCCTGTCTGCCTGTCCCGCGTCGGCACCCCAGCGTGGCAGGCACTTCATAATCATCCGGCGATCCATCCCTGGAACCACCGGTGGCGCCGCAAAGGGCTCAACGTCACCTGCCGTAAGGACCGTCGCGCATCCCTGGCGACTGCTCCCACGGCCACTGCCTGGCTGCATCTCAATGTACCATCATGCCTATCGACTGAAACTCCAGAAAATCTTGAGAACTTCAATCAATTTTCGCGCTGATCTTATTATGGGATTCGTCATGGCCAAGGGCCAATCCTTCTGAGGGGGGAAAGTCGCGGCGGAGGCACCAAGTATTTATCAAAGCCGTTGGCTGGCTTTGATGAATACTTGCGCCCAGAGGAGGAACCAGCCCTAAATGAAGAAGTAATTCAAGAAAACGAATTACTTCTTCATTTAGTGCCTCCGCCGCGACTTTCCCCCCTGACTGAGGCGGTGCCCGGGCAGCCATCCGGTCCGGCGGCCTGGCGGAGCGGTCGCACCTGCGGCTGGGGTTTGCAGCGGCGAAGCTGGCGCCAACTGCCGTTGGCCCGGCGGACGTCTTCCACCGTGTAGAACGCCTGGGGATTGAAGGACTTGACCACATCGAGCACTTCAGGCAGGTCTCCGCGGCGGATCACGCTGAAGATCACGTTGACTTTGCCCAGGGCCCCCTGGGCGTCGATGCACGTCACGCGGTGGTTTCGCCGGCGGAGCTCTTCAACCAACTCCTCGCCCCGTACCTGCGGGATCACCCGCAAGATGATCGTCCCCATCGCCAGCTTTTCTTCGATCATCAACCCGACGAACGTCCCGAGCCCGTACCCGCCGGCATAGGCGAAAAAGCAGATGACATTGTCGAGGTTTCGCACCACCTGGGCGATGGCCGTGATCCAGATCAGCACCTCAAAGAACCCCACCACCGGCGCCAGCAGTTTCATCCCGCGCGAAAGAAACAGCACCCGCAGCGTCCCGAGGCTGACATCCACCACCCGCGCGGCAAATATCAGAACCGGAAGCACCCACCACCAATTGCTGTCACCCTGAAAAAACTCGTAAAGGTTCATAGTTGATCCTGCCCCCCAGCAGCGCGCCCGCCCCGCCATCATTATTATCGACCCGCCGATCCGATGCGGCCAATAAATGCAACGTCATGAGCCTCGGCGGAGTTTGCGGAAAACCAGAATCTTGCCGATGCTGTCATCGGGACTGTCCCGTTGTAATCCCGCCCGTGGCGTGGCAGAATGTCGAACGTGGATCGCGGCGCATGTGACATCCTGGGGCGCGTTGGCGGCAGTTCATGTCGAGTGGTGCTGCTTCGCGGACCGGCCGGGTCCGGCAAGACACGAGCCTGCCTGGAGTTCTATCGCAGCTTCGAGCCCACCTCGACGCGGCGGTGTCTGTACCTGGTGCCCAATGCCCCGGCGGGGTCTTCCGTGCGCCGGCAGTTGCTCTCGGCCGGCGGGGGCGTGCTGGTGGCGCCGATGGTGCGGACCTTCGCGGAACTGGCTCAAGGCGTCCTGGCGGCCTCGCCGTCGCCGGGGCGGTTGATGAGCGGACCGGCGCGCATGATCCTCCTGCGGCGGATCGTCGACGAGCTCTCGGCGAGTCGAAAGCTCGAGGCCCTCGAGAGCGTCGTCGACACGCCGGGCGTGGTGGCGGCGCTGGACCGGGCCATCGCCGAGCTCAAGCGGGCGGCGATCGAGCCAGAAACGCTGGCGCAAGCGGTGGCTGGCGGGTCGGCCAAGTGCCGCGACCTGCTCAATGTCTACCGCCTCTACCAGGACCATCTTCTGCGGCACGGGCTTTACGACGTCGAGGGGCAGATGTGGCAGGTGCGCGACGTGCTGACCTCGGCCGACGGCGGGTTCGGGGATCGTGGCTCTGCGGGCCTGCGGCCCTGCGCGCCACGGCACCCGGAAACATCACTGCCCGGCCTGGAGACCGTAGCGGCGGTGGCAGTAGACGGTTTTACTGACTTCACGCCCACGCAGCTTGCAATCCTGTCGCTGCTGGCCCGTCGTAGCGAACGGATACTGATCACGCTGCCCTGGGCCCAGGACGGCCGCGAGCGGATGTGGCACTGGACCGCCCGCACACTGAATAAAATTCGCGAGACCTTCGGGGGCGATCTGGAAGAGATCGCCCTGGACGCTCCCGCCGGGGGGGGCGGTCTGGCTGAGCTGGCCGGAAAGCTGTTCACAGCCGACGCGCCGCCGATGGCGTCGCCGGGCGCCCTTCGCGTCGTGGCCGCGCCGGGGACCGAGGCGGAAGTCTGGGCCGTCGCTCAGGCGGTCAAGAAGCTGCTCGTCGGCGCAGACTCACAGGCTGGAAAGCCTGTGCCACCGGGAAGCATCGCCGTGCTGGCACGTTCGCTCGAGGCGTACCGCCCCACTATCGCACGGGTCTTCGCCGCCTGCGACATTCCGATCGCGCACCCGTCCGGGCCGCTGACCGACGAGCCCATCGTGCGGTTTCTGCTGGCGGCGGCCGCCATCGCGCCGCGCCAGGAGTTCGCCGACGTGCTGGCGGTGCTGCGGAGCAGCTACTTTCGTCCGCAGGCGCTGGGGGATTTCACGCCCGCCACTGCCGCCGTCGCCGAGATGATCATCCGCCAGGGCAACGTGCTGGAAGGGCGCGCCGCCTACGCGCGGGCGGTGAAGTCCTACGCAGCCAGGGCGGCCCGCGCCGAGGCGGATAATGAGGATGGCGAGGAGCCGGCTGTCAGACTGGGTCCGCTGGATTGTTCGCGCGATGAGATCGTCAATGCCGGCGAAATGCTGGAGCGGCTTTTTGATCTGACTGACGCGGCAGCAACGAGCGGAATAGCCAAGTTGGTCGACGAGTTGCAACTTCGCGCCGCCGCGTGCGGCCATGCCGACACGCTGCTCGTGGCCCGCGACTTGCGGGCGCTGGCGGCGCTGGAAGGTGCGCTGGGGGAACTCGAAGGGGCCGCGGCGGGGATCGTGGCTGTCGGGCTGGCGCCCTCCCGCCACGGCACTCTTCCGCTGCCGCACCTTCGCAGCGCGCTGGGCGCGGCGGCGGCCAAACCGGCGCGCACTGAGTCGCTGGTCGACGTGCTGGACGTTCTTGACGCCCGCGCGGTGCGGTACGAGCACGTCTTCATCCTGGGCCTGGGCGAAGGGCAGTTCCCCCCCGCGTCCGCCGAGAGCCCGCTGGCGGGCGAGGCGGACCGGACACTCTGGGCGGCCCGGGGCATCGAACTCGACAGCCGCAGCGACCTGACAGCCCGCGAGATGCTGCTGTTCTACCTGGCGATCTCGCGAGCGGAGCAGAGCCTGACGCTGACGTACCAGCACACCGATGCCGGCGGGCGGGCCGGGTCGCGCGGAGCGTTCCTCGAAACGCTGCTGGAGTGCATCGACTCGCCCAGCGAAAGCAAGATACCGCCGGGCGCTTTCGTGCCCCCGCAAGCCGAAATCGCCTGCCGCCAGGACGCAGTGAACGCCGGGATCGGCGGCCTCTTCGATTCCAGCAGCCCCCCCGCCGGCGGCGCCTTGGCGTGGGCGGCCGCGAACGAGCGGGCGGCGGTCTCGCTGGCGGCGCGGGGCATCTGGGCCCGCCACCGCCGATGGCTCAGCGCGCCCTGCGACGCCTACGACGGACGCATCGGCGACCCATCGCTGCTGGCGGCGCTGGGAAAGCACTTCGGCGAAGACCACGCATTTTCCGCCAGCCAGCTCAACACGTTCGGCCTGTGCCCGTGGCGGTTCTTCGGCAAGTACGTGCTGCAGTTGGAACCGCTGGAGGAGCCGCAGCGCCGCATCGAGCCGGTCGAGCGCGGAATCTTCTGCCACGAGGTGCTTTGCCGCGTGATGATGCGCCTGCGTGACGGCGGAGCGGTGCGGCTGGCCGCTGTCGGCGCCGATGCCCTGGCGGCTGCCCTGACCGATGCGGTCGCCCAGGCCTCGGATGTGCTGGGCGCCAAGTACGCCGCCTACCCGCGCCTGTGGGAATTGCAGCGACAGCGCATGCACCAGGATATCGGCGACTACCTCGCCGCCCGCTCATCCCAGGACGCCTTGGCCGCCGAGTCGGTGGCCTTCGAGCTGGGCTTCGGTCTCGATGCCCGTGCGGCCGAGGGCCCTGCCGATCCGGCTGGCACGAACGAGCCCGTGAGCATCGCCACGCCGACAGGGACCGTGCGCGTCAAGGGCAAGATCGACCGCGTCGATCGCGTGAGCTTCGAAGGGCACGAGGGGCTGATGGTCGTCGACTACAAGACCGGCGCCCTGCCGCGACCCGACGCCATCAAGGCCGCCCAGAACGTGCAACTGCCCGTCTACATCAAAGCCGCCGAGGCGCTGCTGGGGGCCAAATGCATCGGCGGCCTGTTTGACCACGTCAGCGGCGGCAAGGTCCGACGCCTGTTTTTCGCCGAGATCGCCTGCTCGCGGGGCAAGTACAAGATCAACGAGGCCTTCGCTGAGCAACTCGATGAGGCCCTGGCGGCCATCGGGCGCACGGTCGAGTCCATCCGCGCTGGGCGATTCGACCTGATGCCCGCCGGCGGGTGCGACTACTGCGACTATCGCCAGATCTGCCAGTACGTCGAGGCGCGGCAGGAGGTTAAAGCTGCCGCCGGGGAGCATGGGCGGGACGCCCATGCCACACAGCAAGAGCATGGGCGGGACGCCCATGCCACACTGCAGGAGGGTGCCACGCACAACTCCGTTGTGCGTGTCCCTGACCGTTCCGCCGACGACTCCCAAGAGCATGGGCGAGACGCCCATGCCACACAGCAAGAGCATGGGCGGGACGCCCATGCCACACAGCAAGAGCATGGGCGAGACGCCCATGCCACACAGCAAGAGCATGGGCGGGACGCCCATGCCACAAAGCAAGAGCATGGGCGGGACGCCCATGCCACACAGCAAGAGCATGGGCGGGACGCCCATGCCACGGGGGAGGGTCCCCCATGAGCGAGGCGGCGCCCAAACTGACCGCGGTGCAGGCCCAGGCCGTTGAGAACGGCCGACAGAGCCTGGCGCTATCCAGCGGGGCCGGCTGCGGCAAGACGCTCGTGCTGGCGCTGCGGTTCACGCGGTTGCTTGAAGAACACCCCGACCCCGCCAACGCCCTGGGGCGCCTGGTGGCTATCACGTTCACCGAGAAAGCCGCCGCCGAGATGCGCCAGCGCGTGCGGCGAGAGCTGACCAAGGCCGCCCACCGCACCACCGGCGAGGCGCGCCGGCAGTACCGCCAGTGGATCTCGCAACTCCCCCAGGCGCGCATCTCGACGATCCACAGCTTCTGCTCGGCGCTGCTGCGCAGCCGGGCCATCGAGGCGGGAGTCGATCCGGATTTTGCCGTCTGCGCCGACGAGATGCTCAGCAGGTCGATGATCGCCGACGCCGCACAGCAGGCGGTGCTCGAGGCCGTCGAGGGCGGCGGGCAGGAGATCGCCGACCTGCTGGCGGCCTGCACGTTCCAGCGCGTGCTCGACCAGGTGCGAGACCTCGTCGACATGCGCAGCCGCTTCAACCCTGCAGATTTCACCGACCCGGCCATCACGCTGAAGCGATGGCAGGACGCCCTGCCGCGGCTTCGCAGCGCCGCCTGGCAGAGGCTGGAGAATGACGCGGTCATCCGGACAGCCCTGGCGGAGCTGGCGACGTTCCATTGCACCTCGCCGGCGGACAAACTGCTGGCATTTCACGAGCAGGCGCTGGAGCTGGGTCAGCGGCTGGTGGGCGACGCCGCGTCGCGCACACCCGAGACGTTCGAGCAGATGGCGGCAGTGCGCCCCGTGGCGGTTGGTTCCGATAAAAGCTGGGGCGGCGAAAAAGGCGCCGCCAAGGCCGTGCGAGACCAGATCAAGCTGCTGCGCGAGCGGCTCGAAACGGAATACGAGATTTTCTCGCGAGAGATCGGTCCGGCCGACAAGCAGGCGGCGGAACTGCTGGCCACGCTGGCGCAGGCCGCGGTAGCGGCGACGAAAATCTACGACGCCCGCAAGCGCGCCCGGGGATTGCTGGACTTCGAAGACCTGCTTATCCGCACTGAGGCGCTGCTGGCAGCCGACGCGTCCGTGCGCGACAGCCTGGCCCGCCAGGCGGACCAGTACCTCGTCGATGAGTGCCAGGACACCGACGCGCTGCAGATGCGGCTGTTGAACTGGCTGATCTGCGGCCGCGGCGAGGGCGGGGCGGTTCCCGAGGGCAAGCTGTTCCTGGTAGGCGACGCCAAGCAGAGCATCTATCGCTTCCGGGGGGCGCAGGTGGAGGTTTTCGAGCAGCTCTGCACGCGCCTGGGGCGCGAGGGCAACAAGAGCTTGGACATTTCCTTCCGCACGCACCGCGCGGGGCTGGAGTTCGTCAACCATCTCTTCGCTCCGCTGCTGGAAGTGGCACAGGCTTTCCAGCCTGTGTCGGCATCACAGCCTGGAAAGGCTGTGCCACAGTACGTGCCCGTCAAGGCCAATCGAAAGGAACTGCCGCCCGGGCCTTCAGTCGAGATTCTGCTGGCCGCGCCCCAGGACGGCGGCGACGACGCCCGCACCATGGCCCAGGCCCAGGCGGTGCTCACGGCCAGGCGAATCCACCAGATGATCGCGAACCAGGAAAGGCGCGTCTGGGACCGCCAGGCCAACGACTGGCGGGCGGTGCGCCCCGGCGACATCGCCATCCTCTTCGCCCGCATGACGCCCAGCCCGGACTTCGAGCGGGCCCTGGCCGCGTGCGACGTCCCCTACTACGTCGTGGCCGGCACGGGCTTCTTCCGACAGCAGGAGGTTTTCGACCTGCTCAACGCCCTGCGCGTCATCGACAATCCCTTCGACGACGTCTCGCTGATGGGCGTGCTCCGCAGCAGCATGTTCGCCCTGGACGACAACGCCCTGATGCACATCGCCTCGCGCTGCAGCCGCCCGTACCTACACGCGTTGCAGGCGGCGGACCTGTCCGATGCCCTGCCGCCCGGTGACGCCGCCGCGCTGCGGACGGCTGTCACGTGCATCACCCGCCTGCATGCAGCCAAGGACGCGATGGCCATCGATGCGATGATCGGCGAGCTGCTGGGCGCGACCGGATTCGAAGCCTCGCTGCTGGCCCAGGGACGCGGCAGCCGCCCCCTGGGCAACCTGAGGATGCTGATCGACATGGCCCGGCGGGCCTCGTCCGACGGGATGAGCCTGGCCGCCTTCATCGCCCAGGCCGGCGAGATGATCCTCGACGACTCGCGCTACGAGCAGGCGGCGGTGGCGGCGGAAGAGCAGGACGTCGTTCGCCTGATGACAATCCACAAGGCCAAGGGGCTGGAGTTCCCCGTGGTGATCGTTCCGGACCTCAGTTCCGGCAGCCGCCCCTCGACCGCCGCCGTTCTGGGACGCGCCGATCTGGGCCTGACGTGCAAACCGCCCCAGCCCGATGACGGCGAAGAAGACGCGCCCACCCCGCTGATGTACGACCTGGCCCGGCGACTCGAAGCGGCGGAAGATCGACGCGAGGATCTGCGCCGACTCTACGTCGCCGTCACGCGCCACCAGGACCACCTGATCCTCGTCGGCGCCGATGTCCGCAGCGAGAGCGGGCAGTTCAAACCCTCCTCCAGTCCGCTGGCCGAGATGGACTCGGTGCTGGGCATCGCCGCGGCGATCGACTCGGGCCAACAGACGCTGCCTTACGCCGGCGGGTTCCAAGCCAGCGTTGCCAGCCAGGCGGCGGGGGCGATGCCCCGGATAAAACCGGCGGCTCGCAAGGGGACGGCCCTGCTGGCGCAGTCGGCGAATGGGGATGATTTGGCGGCAAGAGTTCTTGACGCCGCCGGAGGGGAGAGTCTCGCCGACACGGCGGCTGAGAAACGGCCGCCATCTGGAGTTCCGGGGCTGCTGGGGGTCCTGCCGGCAGAGAATGCGCAACTCACGGTGGCGGTGACGGCTTTGGCGGATTTTCAAACCTGTCCCATGCTTTACCGCTGGCGCTACGAACTGGCCGTGCCGGAGATTCCCGCCCGTGCGATCATTGGCAAACAGGGCGACGGCGATGAAATCGGTGTCGCCATGCCACCGGGCCCTGCTATCGCCGGGTTCGATGCCGCCCAGCAAGGCACGCTGTTTCATCGGTGCATGGAACTGCTGAATCCGCCGGCCGCCCAGACGGCGGGCGAACTGGTGTCCGCCGCGGCGGCGCAGTTGGGGATGGACCTGGGCTCCCAAGCCACCGAGGCCGCCGCGCAGTTGCAGGACATGCTCGACCGCCTGGTTGCCCAGCCGTTCTGGGGCGGTCTGTCCAGCAGCCGCCGGCGACTGCCGGAGCTGTCCTTCGCGTTGGAATGCGGCCGCCTGACGCTGCGCGGGCAGATCGACCTGCTGTACCAGGACGAGGGCGGATGGCACATCATCGACTACAAGAGCGACCGCGTCACCCCGGACGACGTGCCCGCCAAGGTCGAGCACTACCGCCTTCAGATGGCCGCTTACGCCCTGGCAGCGGCGAAAATTCTGGGCGAACCGGTGGCCGACGCGACTCTGTACTTCCTTCGCCCGGGCGTGGCGGCGTGCGTCTACGCCGGTCAAAGCGGGCAGGCGGCCCGGTCGACGATCGACGCGGTGGCTGAGGAGTTGCTCCGCTGCCGCCGCGGCGGGCGCTTTGAGCGCCGCCGGGGCCAGTACTGCAATTACTGCCACTACCGAACCTTGTGCGAATGATGCGGGGAAAGTCGCGCCGTTTCCATCTCTGGGCGCAAGTATTCATCAAAGCCAAACAGCGGCTTTGATAAATACTTGGTGCCTCCGCCGCGACTTTCCCCGCATGACTGAGGCATTATAAAACCCGTTGAATATTGACCCCGACGCGGTATGATCGTGATGCAACGGGGTTAGACCCGTATTGGGTCTGATCGTGTCTTTTAAGGACGGATATTCGACATGGTTCTGTACTTCATCCGCATGATCTTTCTGCTGATCGTCATTGCGCTGACGACGTTCTTCGCGTTCCAGAAAGACGCGGCCTCCCAGGGCGAGGTCACCTCCCGCGGGACGGCCTACATCATCCTTTATATCACCATCCCGGTGCTGGCGGCCTTTGCCCTGGTGCTGGTGGACATCCTCTGGCGCCGCAAGCGCCTGCAGATGATCAGCGGTTTGTTCTTCGGGATCATCGGCGGGCTGATTATCGCCTTCGGTCTGGGGCTGATCGTGGACCTGGTAGCCCAGATTTTCCCGGTCTTCAATCAGGACCAGGGGCTCAAGCTGGCCGTGCCGCTGGTGAAGGTGCTCGTCGGGGCCATGGCGGTCTTCCTGTGCGTGACGTTCGTGCTGCAGACCAAGGACGACTTCCGCTTTGTGATTCCCTACGTCGAGTTCGCCAAGGAGTCCCGCGGCCCGCGCCCGCTGCTGCTGGACACGTCGGTGATCATCGACGGGCGCATCGCCGACGTCGCCGCCACGGGCATCCTGGAGTCCGAAGTCATCGTCCCGCGATTCGTGCTGACCGAACTGCAGGCCGTGGCGGATTCGGCCGACAAGCTCAAGCGAAACCGCGGTCGCCGCGGACTGGACGTGCTGGACAAGCTGCAGGACAGCCCCAAGCTCAACCTGGTCATCTCGGACCTGAGCATTCCGGACGTGGAAGTCCTTACCGAGGTCGACGCCAAGCTCGTGGCGATGGCCCGCCACATCAACGCCCGCGTCGTCACCAACGACTACAATCTCAACAAGATCGCCCAATTGCGCGGCGTGGACGTGATCAACATCAACGACCTGGCCAACGGTCTCAAGCCCGTCGTCCTGCCCGGCGAATCGCTGAAGATCAAGGTGCTGCGCCCCGGCGAAGACTCCGGCCAGGGGGTCGGATACCTCGACGACGGAACGATGGTCGTGGCCGAGCAGGCGCGCGACTTTATCGGTCGCGAGATCACGATCGTCGTCACCAGCGTGCTGCAGACCTCGGCCGGTCGGATGATTTTCGGCAAGCTCGACGCCGATCGCACGCTGGGCCCCAACGGGCGTCCGAAGCCTTCGGCGCAGGTCTGAGATTTGGGATTTCCGCCGGATACTGAAAGCGGCGCCCTATTCGTCTCTGGCATCGGTTGGCGAACATGTGTAGAATAGCACAGGAACACGAGGCCCTAAGGGATTGCGCATGGCCAAGATATCTCTATCGGAACATATGAAACCTGGCGCCGTCGACGAGACCGACGCCCAGAATGCCGGACCGTTCATCACGATCTCGCGCCAGGCCGGGTGCTACGGGTTTTCGCTGGGACTGCTGCTGATGGAAATTCTCAACGAAGACATCCCCGCCTCCACGGCGACCTGGAAGATCTATCACAAGGAAATCCTCTCCAAGCTCGCCACCGAGACGAACGTGGCTGAGGAGTTCATCGAGAAGCAGCGCCGCGCCAAGCAGGGCTTTCTGGAAGGGCTGTTCCGATCGCTGTCGAAGGACCAGGCGCCCTCCGGCCAGGCGATCCGCAACCGCATTACCACGATCATCCGCGGCCTGGCGATCGAGGGGCACGCGATCCTGATCGGCCAGGGCGCCATCGGGGCCACGCAGGACCTGCCCAACGGCCTGTCGGTTCGCGTCGAGGCGCCGGAGAACTGGCGCGTCAAGCAGGTGGCGTTCCGCGAGGGGTTGGGCGAAACCCAGGCTCGCCTGAGAATCCGCGCGATGGAAGAGGAGCGGGAATATCTGCGGCGGATGTACGAAACCTCCGCCTCGCAGCGACCCCGCTTCAACGTCACCTATGATTGTTCGGTCTTTTCGCTGGCCCAGATTGCCCAGCAGGTTGTCTATGCCATGAAACTGCTCAAGATTATCTAGAGAGGCCTTATCATGATGTACGCATTGCTCTCGCTTGTTCTGATGGCCGCCAAACCCGCCCCCGCCCCCACCACCCAGCCCGCGACCGCCGAGAACAAGATCCTGGCGGCGGTGATGGATGTTCGAGCCAAGCAGATCGAAATCGCCGACAGGCAGTACAAGACCGCTGTCGACAACGCCGCCAAGAGTCACGCACAGGCCGTCGATGGGGCCAACAAAAACGCCGTGAAGACTCTGATCTCGCACGCCCGGACTTTCACGCAGTCGGGCAAGCTCGCCGAGGCGATCACCGCCTACAAACTCATCTGCCGCTTTGAGCCGACGCACCCCGAGGCGCTGGCGGCCCTGAAGTCGGTGGGAATCACTCCCGAAGCCCCGCAGGCCGCCGCGGACCCGGCGACGCCGGCGGCCGGCGGCGCCACAAAGACCGCAGCGGCAGCGGGAAATCCCCCCGCGGCCCAACCCGCGGCGCCGGCGGTGGAGCACACCTGGCAGCAGGCGGTGCAGTGCCCGGTCGACAGTTCGCAGTGGATCACGGTCGTCCAACTCACCCAAGGCCAGACTGTCGATTTCACCGTGACGGGCGCCTGGACCCTGAACGGAAAGGAAATCGGCCCCCAAGGCATCCCCGCCGAGGGAGTCGTCCTCCACGGGCGCGTCAGTACCATGCCCAACACGCCGTTCGTCATCGAACCCAAGGGTTCCTTCAAGGCTCCGGTCGCCGGTCTGTTGCAGGTCCTCATGACCATGCCTGAGGCACGCCGCAAAGACGCCAAGGGTCGCCTGCAGATCCTGGTCGCCATCCGAAAATGAGTCCTCAAGGTTACGCCAGAACACGCGACAACTACTGTAGATTGTCCCGCGCTCGTGATATGCTCTGCAGAACGATTGGGACAGCCTACATTCTTTAGGAGCCGGTCGATGGCCGAAAGCATCGAAACATTTGTAGCCAAACTGCAGTCCGAAGGCGTCGAAGCCGGACAGCACCAGGCCCAGCAGATCGTCCAGGCCGCCAACGAACAGGCGGCCAAGATCGTCGAGGATGCGCGGCGCCAGGGGCAGCAGATCGTCGATCAGGCCAACACCGCCGCCGCCGCAAGCCTCGACCGCGCCAAGACCCAGCTTGAACTGGCCTGCCGCGACGCGGCCCTGAAGTTGCACGAAGCCGTCGTGCGCGCGGCGAAGCTGGTCCTCGTCGACGCCACCGCCAGTGAACTCGATGATCCCAGGCTCGTCGGGCAGCTCCTGCACGAGATCGTCCTGTCGTACGTCAAGGCCGAACAGGAAGGCAACCCCTGGCTGCTGATCAACGTCAAGCCCGAGATGCGCGACAGGCTTCGCGACTGGGCCCTGAAAGAGATCGGCCGCGGCGCGGTCGATCAGCTTCGCGGGCATTTCGACATCAGCGCGACGCTGGCCCAGTCCGGTTTTGAGTTCACCGTCCACGGCGCCACCGTCGAGGTCACCGCCGATTCGGTCGCCGACGCCCTGGCACAACTGGTCGCTCCGGCCCTGCGGGAGACGCTCAGGAAGGTCATGAAAGAGACTGACTGAAGGATTGACGGACGCAATGGCCGGCGAAAATTACTTTCTGATCTCCGCCCTGCCCGATCTGGGACGGATCGGGACCGCCCCGCCGATGACCCCGGCGGCCCTGATCGAACATGTGTCCGACCGACCTCAGGCCCGACAGGCTCTCGAAACCCTCTTCCTCGCTGACGACCTCCTGCAGCGCGCCAGCATCCTCTCCGGTCAACAGGCCGCCGCCGAGCCGATCGTGCTGACCCAAGCACAGGTTCACGACCGACAACCGCTGCCCGATTTCCTCGCCCCGCACGCCGACGCGACCACCCCCCGTGCGACCGAAGAGGCCATCTGGGAAGCCTACTTCCGTCACGCCGCCGCCGTCGCGACGCAACTGGGCAGCGAGTTTCTCGCTCAATGGGTCGCCCACGAGGTGGCGATGCGAAACGCCCTGGCGGCCGCACGGGCCCAGGCGCTGGGGCTCGAAGCCCAACCGTATCTTGTCGCCGGCGATCTGTCGGAGGCATCCGGTTTCGACGCGCTGATCGGCGACTGGAAAGCCGCCCCCACCCCGCTGGCGGCGGACGAGGTGCTCGACCGCCATCGCTGGGACTGGATCTCAAGCCACGACGCGTGGTTTACGTTTGATGATGACGAGCTGGTTGCCTATGGCGCCCGGCTGGGGCTGCTGGTCCGCTGGGACCGCATCCGCCGCCGGGAGAAGGCGCAGCCGGCATGAGGACAATCCTGTGAATGGACGAATTGTCGCAGTCTACGGAAACATGGTGATCGCCCAGATCGAGGGACAGGTGGTCCAGAACTCGATCGGGTACTGCTGCCGCAGCGACGGGGCTCGACTGCTCAGCGAGGTGATCCGCATCCGCGGTCAGCACGCCGACCTGCAGGTCTTTGAAGAAACGCGCGGGCTCAAGGTCGGAAACCCCGTCGAGTTCCACCAGGAAATGCTCTCCGTCGCCTTGGGACCGGGCCTGCTGGGCCAGATCTACGACGGCCTGCAGAATCCCCTGCCCAAGCTGGCCGAATCGACCGGATTTTTTCTCCAGCCCGGCCAGTACATCCACGGTCTGGACCTGGATCGCAAGTGGGACTTTACGCCCACCGCGGCCGTCGGCGACACCCTGACCGCCGCGGCGACGCTGGGCACCGTGCCCGAGGGCATCTTCACGCACCAGATCATGGCGCCGTTCACGCTGGCCGGACCATGCAAGGTCGAGTCGATCGCCGCGGGCGGTTCGTACACCATTGCCGACGAAATCGCCGTCCTGTCCGACGAGCGCGGCCAGCGGCACAGCGTCACCATGCAGCAGAACTGGCCGGTCAAGGTCGCGCTGAACATCTCGCGACGCCGCCTGATGCCCACCGAGCCGCTGGTCACCCGCGTGCGGATCATCGACACGATGTTCCCCATCGTGCGCGGCGGCACGTACTGCATCCCCGGACCGTTCGGGGCCGGCAAGACCGTCCTGCAGCAGATCACCTCCCGCCACGCCGAGATCGACGTGGTGATCATCGCCGCCTGCGGCGAGCGCGCCGGAGAGGTCGTCGAGACGCTGCGCGAGTTCCCCGAGCTGTCCGACCCGCGCACCGGCAAGAGCCTCATGGAACGCACCATCATCATCTGCAACACCTCGGCCATGCCCGTCGCTGCACGCGAGGCTTCGGTCTACACCGCCGCGACCCTGGGCGAGTACTACCGCCAGATGGGGCTCAACGTGCTGCTGCTGGCCGACTCGACCAGCCGCTGGGCCCAGGCCATGCGCGAGCTGTCGGGGCGCCTGGAAGAAATCCCCGGCGAAGAGGCGTTCCCGGCGTACCTGGAGAGCCGGATCGCCGGGTTCTACGAGCGCGCCGCCGCCGTCGAGCTCAACGACGGGCGCATCGGAACGCTGACCATCGGCGGGACGGTCAGCCCGGCCGGCGGCAACTTCGAAGAGCCCGTCACGCAGGGCACGCTCAAGGTGGTCGGGGCGTTCCACGGCCTCTCGCGCGCCCGCAGCGACGCGCGGCGTTATCCGGCGATCGACCCGCTGGATTCCTGGAGCAAGTACGCTGGCATCATGAATCCCGACGACGTGGCGTTCGTTCGCGGCATGCTCAAGCGCGGCAACGACGTGGCGCAGATGATGACCGTCGTCGGCGAGGAAGGCACCAGCGTCGACGACTTTCTGATCATGCTCAAAGCCGAGTTCTTCGACGACTGCTACCTCCAGCAGAACGCCTTCGACGAGGTCGACGCCGCCACGCCCGCCGACCGCCAGAAAGCCGTCTTCGCCCGCGTCGTCGAGGTGCTCAGGCTCGAGTTCGACTTCGCCGACAAGGACCGGGCCCGCACCACGATGGTCGCCGTGGCCGACCTCTTCCGCAACTGGAACTATGCCAAGAGCGGCAGCGACGAATACCGGGCCCTTGAAGAGCGCATCGCCCGTTTCATCGCCACGAAAGGCACGACACAAGAATGAGAAAGTACTTCAACGAGATCATGCGCATCGCCGGCAACGTCGTCACCGTCGGCGCCGAGAACGTCGGGTACGAAGAGCTCGCGATGATCGTCTCGCAGCGCCGCTCCTCGCTGGCGCAGGTGATCCACCTCGAGAGCGACCAGGTCAGCCTGCAGGTCTTCAACGGCACGCAGGGCATCTCCACCAGCGACCGCGTGCGATTCCTCGGCCGGCCGATGCAGGTGCCCTTCAGCGACGACCTGCTCGGGCGCGTCTTCGACGGCTCGGGCCGTCCGCGCGACGGACGCGCCGACGTCGTCGGCGAGATGATCGAGGTCGCCCGACCGGCGGTCAACCCCGTCAAACGCCTCATGCCCGACAAGATGGTGCATACCGGTATCCCGATGATCGACATCTTCAACTCGCTCGTCGAGTCGCAGAAGCTGCCGATCTTCTCCGTCGCCGGCGAACCGTACAACGAACTGTTGGCCCGCATCGGGCTCCAGGCCAAGGCCGACATCATCATTCTGGGCGGCATGGGCCTGCGCCACGACGACTACCTCAAGTTCCAGCAGGCCTTCGACGAAGGCGGCGTGCTGGGGCGCTCGATCATGTTCATCCACACCGCCGCCGACCCGGTCGTCGAGACCCTGCTGGTGCCGGACCTGTGCCTGGCCGTGGGCGAGCAGTTCGCCCTGCAGGGCAAGCGCGTGCTGGTGCTGCTGACGGACATGACGGCCTTTGCCGACGCCCTGAAGGAAATCTCCATCATCATGGAGCAGATTCCCTCCAACCGCGGGTATCCCGGCGACCTGTACACGCAGATGGCCAAGCGGTACGAGAAGGCCGTCGACTTCGACGGCGCCGGTTCGATGACGCTGCTGGCCTGCACGACGATGCCCGGCGACGACGTGACGCACCCCGTGCCCGACAACACCGGGTACATCACCGAAGGGCAGTTCTACCTGCGCAACGGGCGCATCGAGCCGTTCGGGTCGCTCTCGCGTCTCAAGCAGCAGGTCAACGGCAAGACGCGCGACGACCATCGCGCGATCATGACCGCCTGCATCCAGCTTTACTCCCAGTGCGTCCAGTCGCGCGAGAAGCGCGACATGGGCTTCGAGGTCTCCAAGTGGGACCAGGCCCTGCTCGACTACGGCGCCGCCTTCGAGAGCCGCATCATGGACCTGCGGGTCAACATCCCGCTGTTCGACGCCCTAGACCGCTGCTGGGAGATCCTGGCCGACTGCTTCACCCCCGAAGAGGTCGGCATCCGCCGCAGCATTCTGGAAGCACACTGGCCCAAGCCGCTGGACAAAGAAGCCCCGGCCGCCGCAACCGCATAACCCATGGCACAGAAGGTCAAACTGACTCGCCCCGAGCTCAAGCGCCAGCGCGACGCGCTGACGCGCTTCGAGCGCTACCTGCCCATGCTCAAGCTCAAGCAGCAGCAACTCCAGAGCACCGTGCAGCAGGTGCAGCGCAAGACCATCGAGGCCCAGCGCGACGCCGAGGCGGCGCAGCAGAGCTTCGACCGCTACAGCGCGGTGCTGGCGGATCGCGCCGGCGTCAACGTGACCGCCCTGGCCGAACCCTCGCAGGTGAAGACCACCACCGCCAACATCGCCGGCGTGACGATCCCGGTCTTTCAGGGCGTCGAGTTCGCCGCGGCGGACTACAGCCTGTTCACCACGCCCGCCTGGGTCGACCGCGCGGTGGCCGACCTGCGGTCCATCAGCTCGCTCAGGGCCCGCGCCGAGATCCTCCATCGCCAGCAGATCCTGCTGCAGCGGGAGTTGCTCAAGATCATCCAGCGCGTCAACCTCTTCGAAAAGGTCAAGATCCCCCGCACTCGCGAGATCATCCGCGTCATCCGCATCAAGCTCGGAGACGAGATGACCGCGGCCGTCGGACGGGCCAAGATCGCCAAGACCAAGCTGTCGGAGTCCGACTTCCACACCGCCGCCGAACCCGCCGAGCCTGAGGCCCCGGCCCAGGCGACCACGGAGGGCACGCCATGATCGTGACCATGCAGAAGGTCTACGTGGCCGTCGCCGCCGGCGACCGGGGGCGACTCCTCGACGGCCTGGCCGACCTGGGCGTCATGCACCTCCAGCCGGTCGATCCGTCGCTGGTCAAGGTCGACGAACCGACCGCCCGCGCCCGCGACGCCGCCCGACGCGCCATGCAGATTCTCGCCTCGGTGGAGTCCGCCGGTCCGCGACCGTCGATTGCACCGGCCCAGGCCGTTGACGAAGTCATGGAACTCTCCCGACGCTCGGCCGAGCAGATCAGCCGCCTGGCCGCGTTGCATCGCCAGATCGAGCAGCTCGAGCCCTGGGGTGACGTGCGACTGGAACAGTTGCAGGCGCTGGCCTCAGCCGGCGTGCCGCTGCGGTTCTTCGACGTGCCTCGCGAGGCGATCGATCAGGTCAGGGCTGAACTGGTTCAAGAGGTCGCCACCCTGCCGCGAGAACACGCCTTGGTGGCCGCCGTCGACCGCGCCGGCGCCTTGCAGATTCCCGAGGCGGCTGTCGAACTGCCTCTGCCCGCGCGCGACCGCCCCTCCATCCGCGCCGAAGCCGCCCACCTCGACGCGACCATTAAGGCCGACGCCGCACGACTGGCGCAGTTGGCCGGACTCGCCGACGACATCCGCCACCACCTGGGGCAACTGGAAGAGCGGGCCGCGTTCATGCAGGCCGATACCGGTTCGCTGGTCAGCGGGCCTCTCTTTGCCGTTCAGGGTTGGATGCCCGCCAATGACGTCGCACGACTGACCCAACAGTTGGCCGACTCGGGCATCACTGCCGCCGTCGCGGCCATGGACGCCGCCGATGACGAGACGCCGCCGACGCTGGTTCGCCCGCCGCGCTGGGCCAAGCCGATCCAGGGGCTCATGACGATGCTGGGCCTGGACCCGGGTTATCGCGAGACGGACGTGTCGGTGGCCTTCATGATCGCCCTGCCGATCTTCGCGGCGATCCTCATCGGCGACGCGGGCTACGGACTGCTGTTCCTGCTCGCGCCAGTCCTGCTGTATCGCAAAACCGTGGCAAAAATGGGGCGGGACATGACGCACCTGATCATGATCATCGGCGTCACGACGATGATCTGGGGCTGCCTGACCAGTTCTTTCTTCGGCATCAATTTCCTGAAATTGCTGACTGGACGCGGAGCGTTGATTGAAGTATCGATGGGGTCTGAAGCAATGCGATTCATGATGCTCCTGAGTTTCACCATTGGCGTACTGCATCTGTCCCTTGCGCAGCTTTGGCGAGCAGCGTTAATCTTCCCGAGCCTCCAGTTCCTGTGCAAAGTAGGCTGGGCGATCTTCCTGTGGGGCATGTACGGGGTGGTGCGCATGGTGGTCCTGCAGGCCCCGTTTAACACGGGCACCCCATGGCCGTATCTGCTGATCGCAGGGGGCGCACTGGCGATCATCTTCACCAGTCCCTCCCGCAACATCTTCCGCATGGTCCTGGTTGGTCTGGCCAACTTCCCGCTGGCAGGCATCGGAACGTTCTCCGACATCATGAGCTATGTGCGATTGATGGCCATCGGTCTGGCGGGCGCCGTTCTGGCGAGCAACTTCAACGAATTGGGCACCAGCGCCGGTCCCATTTTTTTGATCCCCATCGTGCTTTTCGGTCATGCCCTGAATATCGGCTTGGCCATGATTGCCCTGTTCGCACATGGCGTGCGATTGAACGTGCTGGAATTTTCGAATAACTTTGGCATGGAATGGTCGGGGCACCCGTACCGGCCGTTCGAGCGAACCTCACAGTAGGAGATCCGATAATGGAATGGGCCTTTTTGGGACAACTGGGTGTAGTGCTGGGTTTTGCGATGGCTGTCATCGGTTCCGCGCTGGGGATCAGCGCCGCCGGGCGAGCCGCCGCTGGCGCTTGGGCCAAAGATGCCAAGGCTGGGCTTCCGCTGCGGTTCACCTATGTCATCTTCATCGGCGCCCCAATCAGCCAGACCTTCTACGCCCTGCTTATCATGCTGCAGTTGGCCAAAAAGATCCCCTTGGCCGGACCCAACGCCGGACTAATGCTCGCTATGGGCCTGGCCTTGGGCTGCGGCGAGCTGTTCTCGGCCTGGGGACAGGGGCTTATCGGAGCTGCAGCTTGCCGCTGCATCTCTGAGAGCGAAGGCAAGGGCTTGGCTTTTCTGCTGATTGCCATCGGCGTCGTCGAGACCGTCGGCATCTTCACGATGGTGTTCATGCTGATGATGCTGCCCAATATCGTCGGCTGACGCACCTGACAAATGAGTTAAATACACCAGCGGCCTGCACGCTCTCACGTGCAGGCCGCATTTTTATGTCCGGTCGGCTCGGTTACCTGGACGGGCTGGTCCCATTGCCATCCGCCTCGGCAGCGCCGGTCTGGCTGGCGGTTCCGTCGGCCTTGACGGCCTTGGGCTGCGCCGGGACGCTCGGCTGGGCCTTGGCGGCCTCAGGAGTCCTGGTGTTGGACGCCGTCTGCGGTACGGTCAGCGGGGCGCCCTGCGGCAGGGAATACAGCGCCGTGGCCGGCACGGCCTGCTTGGCGAGGTTGGGACCGCTGTAGCGCAGTTCCAGCCCGCTGCGGTTGCCGCCGTTGAAGTAGTCGATCTGGATGGGGTGTTTGCCGGCCGCGAGCTTGATCTCGCCGCGTTTGGTCCACATGCCGTGTTCGCCGTCGTTGTCGGCGATGAGCATCCCGCCGACGCTCAGGCGGCTTCCGTCGTCGCTGCGAAGATAGAACGTATAGACGCCCTGGACGGGGACATCCAGAAACCCGGTAAACTTGACGGCAAAGCTGCCCGCCTGGGCCATCTCCAGCCCCAGTCCGCTCGTGCGGCCGCTCTTGGTGGGCACGAGCTTGTCGAACTCGGGGACCATTCCGAACTTGCCTTCATAGTAGGAGTACTGCAGCCCCTGCACCAGGCCCGACAGGGCGACGGGCTCCAAGGCGGGTCGCTGGCTCGGCGGCGGGCACAGGGGGCAGTAGAACTTGCCCGTCAGCGCCTCGACGACGCCCTGCACAAGCTGCGTCGTCACGCGGGCGTTGGGTCCGCTCGTCGAGCCCATGAGGTTGTTGCCGTAGAACTTGATCTTGTGATCGTAGTAATCCGCCAAGCCCATCATGTGACCCACTTCATGGGCGGCGTCCTTGAATCGCTCGCCGCCGCGCCGGCGCGGGTTCACCAGGGCGCTGGATTGCGTCGACCACACGCCGTCGATCGACGCCCCGCCGCGCGACGGGCTGTGCGTCGTTTTGCCCATGTACGCGATGGCCACGCGACCGTCGGGGGTATGCGGCAGGCTCGACTCGCGCCCGTCGTACGGTTGAATTTCGATCCGGTGATACCCCTTGGGGAAGGGCTTGTCGGCAGGGACCGTGACCGTTTCGAGGGCGAAGACCACCCTGTGCCCGCACTGGCCGTACGCCTGGCTGCCTTCGGGACCGTTCCAGGTATCAAGGATTTCCTTATTCCACCGCTCGATCAGCGCGTCGTTTCCGCCCTTGTACGCAATGTACACCGTGACGACCATCTTGCCGTCTTTGACATCAAACGTGGTTCGGGCCGCCGCTGTGGAGCACAGGGCGGAGAAACCCACCATGACTGCCGCCGTGACGATCACCTGAGCATGCTTCATGATCAAAACCCTTGCCTCCAGTTATGCCCGGCTGTGTGTGGGGGTACGTCCGAACATGATACCATTTCTTTCCTATTCAATGCTAAGGATTTTGCTTACGACTCGCCAAGCATGGCGACACTCGTTTGGGTCTCTCGCGTGTCGCCATGCGCCCCCGGGACTTTCATGGTTTCTGGGAACGAAGGTTCATGAGCGACGGGGCAAGTCAGTCCCCAGCCTCTCGTAAAGGCTTGACTGTTTGCTCACAGAATCTATGCTGGTGTGGCTCAAGAGGCCCCGGCGGGCCTGCTATGAAAGGTTCCTTATGCAATCTAACAACGTCACGGTCACCGGCATGCAATGGGGCGACGAGGGCAAGGGCAAGCTCGTCGACGCCCTGGCCCGTTCCAGCCGCTACGTCGTGCGATATTGCGGCGGCGCCAACGCCGGCCACACCGTTATCGCCGGCGGGCAGAAGTTCGCGATGCACCTGATCCCGTGCGGCATATTGCACGAGGGCGTCTGCAACATCATCGGCAACGGCGTGGCGTTTGACCCGGTGGTGGCCTGGGAAGAGATCACGGCTATGCGGTTGCGGAACGTTGCCGTCTCGGCGGCAAACCTCAAGATCAGCAGCGCCGCCAATCTGGTAATGCCCTGGCACAAGCTCGAAGACACGCTGCGCGAGAAGAAGCTCGCCGCCGCCAAGATCGGCACCACCGCGCGGGGCATCGGCCCGTGCTACGCCGACAAGGCGCATCGCTCGACGGCCATCCGCGCCGCCCTGCTGACCCAGCCGGACAAGCTGGCGGCCGCGATCCGCACCATCGCCGAGTTGAAGAACGCGACCTTCGCCGCGCTGTACGGCGAACGGGAGGCGATCAACGCCCCGGCCGTCGTCGAGCAGTTCGTGCAGCTCGGTCGCGAGATGGGGGCGATGATCTGCAACACCGGGGCGATCCTGCGCCGGGCCATCGAGAAGGACGAGCGGATCCTGTTCGAGGGCGGCCAGGGCAGCATGCTCGATATCGACCACGGCACGTATCCGTTCGTGACCAGCTCGTCGGTCTGCGCCTGCGGCGTGCCGGCCGGGGCGGGGGTGTCGCCCAAGGCCGTGGGCATGGTCGTGGGGCTGATCAAGGCCTACTCGACCCGCGTCGGGTCCGGGCCGTTTCCGACCGAGCAGGACAACGCCGTGGGCCACTACCTTCGCGAGAAGGGGCACGAGTACGGAACGACGACGGGGCGCCCCCGCCGCTGCGGGTGGTTCGACGCCTTCGCCGTGCGGTACGCCTCCGACCTCTCGGGGGTTGACGAGTTCGGTCTGGCGCTGCTGGACGTGCTGGGCGGGCTGGACGAGATCAAGATCTGCACCGGATACCGCGTCGAGGGCAAGATGCTGGGCGACTTCGACCCGGCCATCATGGACGGCGTCGAGTGCGTGTATGAGACGTTGCCCGGCTGGAGCGAGGACATCACGTCCTGCCGCACGTTCGAGTCGCTGCCGCCGACCGCCCGGGCGTACGTGGAGAGAGTCGAGCAGCTCCTGGGGCGGCGCGTCGGGTTCATCAGCGTCGGCCCCGACCGCCAGCAGACGATCCTGCACAAGACGCAGATCAAGGGGTTGGGTTGATGGCTGAGCTGACGCCCGAAATCATCGCGATTCGCCAGGCGCTGAACATCGCTCCGGAGAAGTTCCCGCGCAGCGTGGCGATCATCATGGACGGCAACGGGCGCTGGGCCCGCCAGCGCGGTCTGCCCCGCACGCTGGGGCACCGCCAGGGCGCCGAGATCGTGCGCGACATCGCCCGCGAGGCCGGGCGCCTGGGGCTCGAGGCCCTGACGCTCTACAGCTTCTCCATCGAGAACTGGAAGCGACCCGAGGGCGAAGTCAACGAACTGATGCACCTCTACGCCGAATACCTCGCCCACGAACGCCCCACCATCCTCGAAAACAACCTCGTGCTCAAGCACCTCGGCCGCCGCGACAACCTGCCCAAGGAAGTGCTGCACGAACTCGATGAGACCATCCGCCAGTCGTCGACGAACACCGGCATGAAACTGTGCCTGGCGCTGAACTACGGCAGCCGCCTGGAGATGGTCGACGCCGTGCGCAAGATCGCCCGCCGCGCCGCGGCGGGCGAGATCACGCCCGAGCAGATCAACGAGAAGATGATCGACCAGTCGCTCTACAGCGCCGGTCTGCCGGACCCGGACCTGCTGATCCGCACGGCCGGCGAGATGCGCATCAGCAACTTCCTGCTCTGGCAAATCTCGTACGCTGAGCTGTACGTGACGGACACGTTCTGGCCGGAATTCCGCGAGCCTCAGTTCCACCAGGCCCTGGCCGAATACGCCCGCCGTCAGCGCCGTTTCGGCGGACTCAACGAGTCGAACACCTGACGGAGCGGCACGGCGACACGAGTTCTTTCGAAGCGCCGTGACGTCGCGGTCGCGCGGACCATGGCGACCCGCTGCGCGTGTCGCCATGCCACCCTCGTTTTCGGCATCCTGCCGGCGGTCGCGAGGTGGCCGTTCCCGACTTCGCCTGATGCGCCACCCGGCAAAGACTTGCAGAAGAATTCTTCCCGGCGACAATGGGGAGAAGGAGTATGCATTGACTTCCGCGTCAAATAGAACGGCCGTCTTGGTCTCCTGCCTGGCCCTGGTGTGTCAGGCGGCAGCGGCGCAATCGGCGCCGGACACAGCGAAGGAGTCTCCCGCGATGGCGCCGGCCGACTTGGGTCTCCAGCGATACATTGACGAACAGGTGCGGCAGGGACGCACGCGCGTGGTGGTACCGCCCGGGCGGTATCGCATGGCGCCCCGCGACCGGCAGCACCTGGTCCTGAAGGATCTGAAGAATGTGGAGATCGTCGCCGATGGCGTCGAGATGGTCTGCACCGAGACGACGCGGGCGGTCTCCATCGTCAACTGCACCAACCTGACGTTTCGCGGCCTGACGATCGACTACGACCCCCTGCCGTTCACGCAGGGGCGGATCGTCGCGATGTCGGCCGACAAGAAGGTCCACGAGATCGAACTGTTCGAGGGGTATCCCCCTGCCGAATCGGCAAAGAACTGGAAGTACGAGATCTTCCGCCCGGACACGCGCACGCTGCGGTGCGACGACCGCTACCCGGCGAAGGTCGAGGCCGCCGGCCCGCGGCGGCTGCGGGTGACGCTGCCCAAAGGCACGCGAAGCAACCCCGAGCGCGTGGGCGACCTGGCGGTCATCGCATCCGAGCACGCCCTGCACGGCAGCGTTCCCCACGCGATTCACGCCAACGAGTGCAGGAATCTTCACCTGGAGAACGTCACGCTGTATGCGTCGAACTGCTTCGGATTCTACGAGACGGCTTGTCAAGGCAGTACGTACTTGCGATGCCGCGTCGACCGCCGTAGCCCCGACGCCGACCCCGTCAAGCGGGCCTCCCCGCGGCTGCGGTCGCTTAATGCTGATGCCTTCCACAGCAAGTACGCGACAGTCGGGCCGAAGTACATCGAGTGCTTCGCCCGCTTCCAGGGCGACGATTGCATCGCCATCAACGGCGACTCGCACATGATCATGACCGCGCAAGGCAGAGCGCTCCGCGTGCTGGCCAAGGGCCGCATGAACATCCAGAGCGGCGACCCGGTGGAAATCGCCACGCCCGACGACGGCGCCTTGATGGAGGCCAAGGCCGTCACCATCGAGGCGGCAGGTGAGATTCGCGACGATGAGCGGGCCTTCTTGTCCAAACAGAAAGGCGATGAGCGTGTACTCGCGCTGCACAAGGCTGTCACCATCACGCTGGATCGCCAGGTCAAGGTGGCCAGGGGCGGCCTCATCTATGCCGCCAACCGGCTCGGCAGCGGCTTTGAGATACGCGGCTGTGATTTCGGCCAGAACCGCTCGCGTGGGCTGGTGATCAAGGCCAGCGGCGGCCTGATCACCGGCAACCGCTTCGAGGGCTGCCGGATGTCGGCCATCCTCGTCTCGTCCGAGCGGTGGTGGCTCGAGGCAGGCAACAGCAGCGACGTGGCGATCACCGCCAACACGATCACGTCGTGCGAAGGCATTGCCATCAACGTCGCCGGCGGCGTACACCGGAACATCTCGATCACCGGCAACACGGTCCGGGACTGCTCCGCCCCGGGCATTTTCGCCTCGCGGGTGCGCGGCCTGCAGATCAAGGACAACTCGCTTGAATTGAAGCCCTCCCGCCGCGCCGGCGCCGCGGCGAAGGAGGCCCCGCCGATCGTCCGCCTCGACTGCGACTAGGGCGCCCAGTCGTCCGCCGTGGCACCCGGTCCGCGATCCTTTGGGGGCCTATAATATAACATCATGAGCCCCCAATCACAGACCGCACGCGGGCACGAGGAGCCGTTTGCCATCCAGTTCAGCCTGTTCCTGGCTAACCGGGTCGGGCAGCTTAAGGACGTGCTGGATGTGCTCAACGAGAAGAACCTGGAAGTGCTGGGGCTTTCCATCATCGACTCGGCGGACTGGGCGGTCATCCGAATGGTGCTGTCCAACGCCTCCAAGGGACGCGTCGTCCTGCAGGAGCATCATCTGCCCTTCACCGAAAGCGCCGTCCTTCTGGCGGCGATGCCGCAGAACAATTCGCTGGAGCAGATCTGCGGACTGCTGCTGGCGGCCGAGATCAACGTACACTTCGCCTACCCGCTGACCATCCGCCACAAGGACTGGCCGGTGATGGCCCTGCACGTCGACGATACGGTCTTGGCCACCCAGACGCTTACCCAGCACGGGTTCGAGTTGCTCGGCCAGGAGGACCTGCTCGATCGGCTCTGAAGCGGCGCGGGCCGGACGCCTGTGCCACGCATTGCCAAATGCCTGCGTGGCCGCTAGTGTATCGCCATGCCAAAAACATTCGATGTGGCTATTCTGGGCGCCACGCCGGGCGGCTTGGCCTGTGCCGGCGCCCTGGCAAAGGCTTCGGTCAGCGTGGTCGTCATCGACGCCCCCGGGCATGACGCATCCAGTCCGCTGGGCGACTGGATCGGCGCCGATACGCTGGCGCTGACGGGGCTGCCCAAGACCCTGGCCAAATCCGCCGGCGGCGAACCCTTCCGGCGCGTGTGGTATTACGGCGTCGATCCCAATAGCCGGGCCGAGTATTCTTCCCGCACCCCGGCGGGCTATCTTCTTAACACCCCCAACCTGATCGCCGCCATGTCGGCATCGGCCGTCAAGAGCCGGGTCGTCCTGCAGGCGGTCAAGTCGTGGCCTCGGATCGAACTGGCCGAAGATCAGGTGTTCCTGCAGACCGCCCACGCGACGGCCTCGCGCCCGCCCCTGGCGGCCCGGCTGCTGATCGTCGCCCAGAACAGCCCGCCGGACGTGTTGTCGCAGCTTCGGATGCCGCCGCTGACGTCGTCGCCGGGCATGGCGGCAACCGCGCTGGCGATTCCGCTGCGCGCTGGGGAGGCGGCGACGCTGGCCAAGTCGCTGCACGTGATGCAACTGCCCGACCGCGCGTGCCTGGGGCTGTTCTTCGTGGTGGGCAAGATGCTGCACCTGCGGGTGGTGGGCCCCGGCGGCACGGCCCCGCGTCAGATGCACATGCTCTCTGGGGCGATCTCGGTCCTTCAGAAGGCGTCGCTTCTGCCGGGGCAGTTGTCCCTCTCGACGGCGCGCGGGGCGGCCTGGTCGCCGCCGGCGGGCTTGGCGATGGAAATGGAAACGCACGTCGCCAAGCGATGCCTGCTGATCGGGACGGCCGGCGGGTTCGCCGACACCATCACCGGACAGACGCTTCACGCGGATATCGTTTCGGGCCTGCTCGCTGCCGACGTGACGGTCAAGGCCCTGCAGTCGCCGCACGTGCAGGAATCGCTGCTGGCCTTCAAGAAGGTCTGGCGCAAGGCTTTGGTCGACTACCTTCGTCCGCCCAACACGTCGCTGCAGATGCTGCTGCCGCTGCTGTTCGCCAATACCCGCATCGTCGGCAAGTTCACCCGCGCGCTGCTATACGGCGAGAATATTTAGAAAACGGTAATCCGTAATCAGGGATCAGTAATCAGGAGAACGGGATACTGATTACCGATTACTGATTGCTGTTGACCCTGTCTGCGGAAACAACTAGAATATCGTATGTTCCGGTCCCACACAGGGGCGCACGTGCGTCCCCACGCCTGGGTCTGTCTGTTTCAGTCGCCTTGGGAGTATTGAATATGCCCAATGAATTGGCAGGAAAAAAGATTCTGCTTGTTGATGATGACCGCGATATTCTGGCCTCGCTGACGGCAGCGCTGGAAGAACTCGGTCCGGAAGTGATTACCGCCAGCGACGGCAACACGGCCGTACGCCTGGCCAACGAGAAGCAGCCCGACCTGGTGGTTCTGGACATGATGCTTCCCAAGCGCAGCGGGTTCCTGGTGCTCGAGCAGCTCAAGCCCGACAAGAACAAGGACACCCCGCCGCGCGTGATTATGATCACGGGCAACCAGGGCACGCGCCACCGGATTTACGCTGAATCGCTGGGCGTCAACAAGTACGTCCAGAAGCCTTTCCGCGTCGACAAGCTGCTCGAAACGATCCGCGACCTGCTGGGCGCCGCCGAGGAAAAATAATCTTCACAATAAAAGGCTTGTGGCCGCTCAAGCCGATGGTTAGAGTGATGCCACGCGAACGGGAATAGAGACGATACAAAATGAAAGGTTCCGCGCCGCAGTACGGGGCGCACAGTGACGGTTGGTATGAGCATTACGGCAGAAGAAAAGACGACGATCGTAAATCAGTATCAGCTTCACGACGGTGATACCGGTTCGGCGGAAGTTCAGATCGCCCTGTTGACGGCGAGGATCAACCACCTGACCGACCACCTCAAGAGCCACCAGAAAGATCACGCCTCGCGACGAGGCCTGCTCAAGATGGTCGGCAAACGAAGCAGCCTGCTCAAGTATCTGTCGGCCACCGCGCCAGACCGCTACCAGCAGACCATCAAGAAGCTTGGGTTGCGGAAATAGCCTGTCGTGCCCGCACCGTTCCAGGGGTCGCCCATACCTTCGGTCTCGGCAACCGCTTATTGCGCTGCCGCAGAGCGTTGTCGCCTTACACCAGATTAATTACCCAGATGGGAATATTATAGAACAGGCTGCAACGGTTGCAGCCGCAGGTAAGAGCGCCGGCCGGGTGGCCGCCGCGAAGGAAAGAGAAGAGAAATGGCAATCGTAAGAGTGGAACGTGAAATCGGCGGACGCAAGTTGATCCTCGAAACCGGTAAAGTCGCCAAGCAGGCCCAGGGCGCCGTCTGGGTTCAGTACGGCGACACGGTCGTGCTGGCCACGGTGCTGGCCGCCCCGGCCTCCAGAGACCTGGACTTCTTCCCCCTGTACGTGGACTATCGCGAAGGCACCTACTCAGCCGGCAAAATCCCCGGCGGGTTCTTCAAACGCGAAGGACGCCCCACCACCAAGGAAATCCTGACGATGCGGCTGATCGATCGGCCGCTTCGCCCGCTGTTCCCGGCAGACTACACCGACGAAGTGCAGATCCAGTGCATGGTTCTCAGCTACGACGGCGAGCAGGACCCGGACGTGCTGGCCCTGATCGGCTCGTCGGCCGCCCTGGCCATCAGCCCGGCCCCGTTTGATGGACCCGTCGCCGCCGTGCGGATGGGATACATCGACGGCAAGCACGTGATTTTCCCCACCGCCGCCCAGCTTGAAGAAAGCCAGATGGACCTCGTGCTGGCCGGACCCGCCGAAGCGCCCAACATGATCGAGATGGGCGGGCTGGAAGTGCCCGACGAGATCGTCGCCGAAGGCATCCGCCAAGGCCAGAAGGTCATCGCCGCGATCGTCGATGCCATCCGCGAGATGGTCACCCAGTGCCCCGTCGAGAAAGCCTACCAGTCCAACCCCCTCTCGCAGGAACTGCTGGACCACGTTAAGAAGACCTACGGTGATCGCATCCGCACCGCCAAGCAGATCAAGGGCAAGGTCGAGCGCAACA
Source organism: Planctomycetaceae bacterium (assembly GCA_039680605.1). Lineage (NCBI taxonomy): Bacteria > Pseudomonadati > Planctomycetota > Planctomycetia > Planctomycetales > Planctomycetaceae > Planctomycetaceae bacterium. Next base: position 172,203 of record JBDKTA010000009.1, read on the forward strand.
CGGCCGTCAGCGCCATCAAGGACGAAGCCGTCGCCGCCCTGTGCCCCGAAGGCCAGGCCGAGCCCAAGTACACGCCGGCCCAGGTCGCCCTGGCGGTTTACAAGATCGAAGGCAAGATTCAGCGCGATCTGATCCTCAACGCCATTCGCCCCGACGGACGCGGCGTCGACGAGATCCGCCCGCTGCAGATCGAGGTCGGCGTGCTGCCCCGCACGCACGGTTCGTCCATCTTCGCCCGCGGCGAGACGCAGGCGCTGGTGACGGCCACCCTCGGAACCCCGCGCGACCAGGTCATCATCGACGGCATCATGGAAGAGTACAAGAAGGGCTTCTACCTTCATTACAACTTCCCGCCCTTCAGCGTCGGGCAGATCAAGCCCATCCGCGGACCGGGGCGGCGCGAGATCGGGCACGGGATGCTGGCCGAGAAGAGCCTCCAGCCCGTCATGCCCAGCACCGACGAGTTCCCCTACACCGTGCGCGTGGTGGCCGACATCCTCGAGTCCAATGGCTCGACGTCGCAGGCCGCCTGCTGCGGCGCCACGATGGCCCTGCTCGACGCCGGCGTGCCGCTCAAGGCGCCGGTGGCGGGCATCAGCATCGGCATGGTCAGCGACGACAGCCGCTATATTCTCCTGACCGACATCATCGGCGAGGAAGACTTCCACGGCGACATGGACTTCAAGGTCGCCGGAACGGCCGCCGGGATCACCGGCATCCAGTTGGACATGAAGGCCCGGGGCATCCCTGTTGAACGCATGGATGAAGTCTTCACCCAGGCCCGCAAGGCCCGCCTGTTCCTGCTGGGCGAGATGGGCAAGGTTCTGCCCGCCCCTCGCAGCGAGATCAGCCGCTACGCGCCGCGCATGCTGACGCTGAAGATCGATCCGGAACTGATCGGCAAGGTGATCGGACCCGGCGGCAAGATGATCAAGTCGATCCAGGAAGAGTCCGGCGCCACCATCGACATCGAAGACGATGGCTCGGTCTTCATCTCCTGCGTCGACGCCGAAGGCGCCCAGCGCGCCAAGGAAGCCGTCGAAGGCCTGACCGCCTCGGTCGAGGTCGGAAAAATCTACAAGGGCAAGGTCGTGACCATCCGCGACTTTGGCGCCTTTGTCGAGATCCTGCCCGGGCAGGATGGTCTCTGTCACGTCAGCGAACTGGATGACAAGTTCGTCAAGAAGGTCGACGAGGTCTGCAAAGTCGGCGACGTTCTGCAGGTCAAGGTGATCGGGATCGACGATCAGGGCCGCGTGAAGCTTTCGCGCAAGGCTGCCCTGAAGGAACTTGGCGGCAGCGCCGAGTAACCCGAAATATTTAATATTGGCATGCCTGGGCCGGTTTTGCCTTGACTAACCGCCCAGGCATGTCCGATATTAACATGTGCGTATGCGCTGTGTTTCTGTCGCGCAAAGGGATGCGTTTTGTAATCCCGGCGCGGCTGCGGGGTGTCCGTGGCCAAGTCGGGACTCGAGGGGCCCGTTCGGGCCTGTACGTGTTACCGTCGCGGACAGGAAGGAGGTGGCAGGAAATGGCCACCGGCAAGGTCAAGTGGTTCGACCCTAAAAAAGGCTACGGGTTTATCGTCGGGGACAATGATCAGGATGTCTTTGTCCACTACTCGTCGATCTCCGGCGAGGGTTTCAGGGCCCTCAAGGACGGCGAAGTGGTACAATACGACCTGGTCAAGAGCGACAAGGGATTGCAGGCACACAACGTCAGTCGCGTCGTCGTTCAACAGCCGACAGAAGCTTCAGGGCAATCCGTCCAGGCCTAGAACGCAGGTCCCGGGCGCGATGCGGCGCCGACGCAGTGGTGGCGCGCCCTTTCCTGGCGGTGTCCGTCATAGGCTGGACGCGCCTGTGCCACCCCGCCCTTGATCCGACGCTTGCGCAGGGACCCTGTGATGGACTGGTGGTGTATCATTGTTGCGGCAGTTCTCGGACTGGCCGCCGGCAGCGGCCTGACCGCCTGGATCGCCCGGCGCACCTGGCACGGCGCGCGGCGACTGGCCGCACGCACCAAGGGGCATGATCATCTCGTCGAGCTGGGGCAATTGGCCGGAGGGCTCGCACACGAAATCAAGAACCCCCTCTCGACGATCAACGTCAATCTCCAACTGCTGGCCGAAGACCTCGCTCGCCGCGGCGACGAAGACGACGTGCGATTATTCCGACGGCTCAAGCACGTCCAGGCCGAGGCCGACCGCCTGCGGGCCATCCTGGACGACTTCCTGCACTACGCCGGTAAACTCGAGCTGCACCCCTCGGCGACTGACATCCGCCAGGTCGTCGATGAATTGACCGACTTCTTCGCTCCCCAGGCCGAGGCCGCCCGCGTCACGCTGCGCCCGCCCCGCCCGGGCGAGCCGATCCTCTGCGACATCGACGTCAACCTGATCAAGCAGTCGCTGCTGAACCTGATGATCAACGCCATTCAGGCCATGCCCGACGGCGGCGAGCTCATCCTCCGCGTCGAGGCCCAGAAGAACCGCGCCCTGATCGAGGTCATCGACACCGGCCCGGGCATCCCCCCCGAAACCATGGGGCGCATCTTCGACGTCTATTATTCCACCAAGAAGCACGGGACCGGTCTGGGCCTGCCCACCGCGCGGCGGATCATCCGCGCCCACGGCGGCAGCATCCGCGTCGACAGCGAACCGGGCAAAGGCACGCGATTCCTGATCTCGCTGCCCCTGTCACCGGTAAAGATGAAATAAATCGCAGAGGTCGCAAAGGACGCTGATGATGTTGGGTGCCACGCACAACTCCGTTGTGCGTGTCCCCGAGCGTACGAGTGAAAATGTTCACGAAAGTGTTTCAACCTGCCGCTTCGAAAACCACTGATGTGGATATCCCCGCTGTCGTCGCGCGGGCAGTCGCCGCTCTGGGCAAGGTCGGCGCCCTGACGCTGCTGGTCAACGACCCCCAGCGCGCCACCGACAGCGGCGCGATCCTGCGCGCCCTGCCAGAACACGTCGATCCAGCCCGAATCCGGATCCTCGTGGCAACCGGTTCGCACAAGTTTCCAGTTTCAGACCAGGCTGCTTTTGAGCGATCGCTTCTGGACGGACTTTCAGTGGAGCAGGTGCAGTGGCACGACGGGGGCAGCGCCTCGCTGCGGCCCGTCGCCGGAGCATGGCGCGTTCATCCCTGGCTGCTCGACGAGAGGCCGCTGCTGGCTGTCGGAAGCGTCGAGCCCCACTACTTCGCCGGGTTTACCGGCGCACACAAGACCGCCACCATCGGCTGTGCCGCCGTTGAGGACATCACCGCCAATCACCGCCACGCGGTCAGCCCACGCTGCCGCCCCTGCCGCATCGACGACAATCCCGTCCACGAAGGCATCGCCGGCATGCTCGCGGCCCTGACTGAACTGAGGCCGGTGCAGGCAATCAACCTCGTGCAGGTCGGCCGCACCATCGCCGACGCCCAGACCGGCTCGCCCCTGGAGGCGCTGCCGCTGGCCGCCCCCGCCGCCATGAATGCTTTCTGTTGCCAGGCGCCCAAACTCGCCGACGCCATCGTCGCCCAGGTCGAAGGGCCCCTGGGCGTCAGCCTCTACCAGGCCGACAAGGGCATCAAGAACACCGAGTGGGCCCTGCGCGAGGGCGGGGCGTTGATTCTCGAAGCCCCCTGCCCCAAAGGCATCGGCCAGCACCAGTTCACCAACGTGCTCAAGCGCGCCGCGAGCTATGACGAGGCCTGCGCCGTCGTCGAAAAAGACGGTTATCGGCTTGGCGACCACAAGGCCCTTCGCCTGCGATACCTGACCGACAGGAAATATCGTAACGTCAGGCTGATGATCGTCTCGCCGGGCTTGACCGACGAAGACGCCGCCCTGCTGGGCGCAACGAGATACGCCTGCGTCGGCGATGCCCTGAAAGCCGCCGGCGTCGATGCGTCGCGCAATACTGCCTACTGCGTCAAAGATGCAGGAAACGTCTGTCTCGTCGTAGCGTTCGGGGAAGTTACGTCCACGAATGTCACGAATTGCACGAATGGGAGAAACGGGATAATGGAATGATGGAGTGATGGAATATTGGAGGGACAGGCGCATTCCGGCATTCCAGTCCCCTTCCCGGTCTTTTCCCCATTAGTGTCATTCGTGACATTCGTGGACATAACTCTTTCCCCGCTTTCGTCTCTGCCCAATTTGACTTTAACCGGTAAAAAGGCTACCTTCCCGCCATGCGAGAACTGGACGCCAAAGCGAACATCCTGATTGTCGAGGATGAGGAAGCCCATGCCGAGGCCATGCAGGAAGGGCTCGAGCGGGTGGGGCATACCTGCACCGTCGCCAACGACGGCGCGACGGCTATCGCCAAGCTGGGCAACCGCACGTTCGACATTGTTCTAACGGACCTGATGCTGGGAGAGGGACCGGACGGCCTGGCTGTGCTCGACGCCGTCAACCGCACCTCGCCGCATTCGAAGGTCATCCTGGTGACCGCGCACTCCTCGGTCGACACCTGCCGCTCAGCCCTGCAGCAAGGGGCGTTCGACTACATCGAGAAGCCCGTCAACCTGGACGATCTTCGGGCGGTGGTCGCCCGGGCGGCCGAGGTCACCGCCCAGCGGCGCGTGATCGCCGATCTTCGCCAGCAGCTCGATGAGAAGTTCGCCCTGGACAACATCATCGGCAATTCCCGCGAGATCCTGGGCATTCTCAACATGTTGGCTCGCGTGGCGCCGTCGGACCTTCCGGTGCTGCTGCTGGGTGAGAGCGGCACAGGCAAGGAGCTGCTGGCCCACGCGATTCACCAGAACTCGCCGCGCCACGACGAGCGGTTCGTGGCCATCAACTGCGCCGGCCTGAGCGAGACGCTGCTGGAGGATGAGCTGTTCGGGCACGTCAAGGGCGCCTACACGGGCGCCGAGGGCGAGCGCGAGGGGCGCTTCGAGCACGCCGACGGCGGCACGCTGTTCCTGGACGAGATCGGCGACATGCCCCCGGCGATGCAGGCCAAGCTGCTGCGCGTGCTGGAAAACGGCGAGGTCATCCGCGTCGGTTCCAACGAGCCCATCCGCGTCAACGTGCGGATCGTCAGCGCCACCAACTCCGACCTGGCGCAGCGCGTGGCGGCCAAGGAATTTCGCGACGACCTGTACTTCCGCATCAAGGGCGCGACAATCGAGATTCCCCCGCTGCGCCAGCGGCGCGAAGACATCCCGATCTTGATCGACCACTTCATCGAGCGCGCCAACAAGTCGCACGGCAAGAAGATCAAGGGCGTCGCTTCGGACGCGCGGCGGCTGTTGATGGCGTACCCCTGGCCGGGCAACGTGCGGCAGTTGCGCAACGTCATCGAGAACATGGTCGTGCTGGCCACGGGCGACCGCCTGGGCATCGACGACCTGCCCGACGAGATCTACCGCCGCGGCGGCGACACCGGCTCGGCGCAACTGGGCTCGCTGGCGGGAATCAGCCTCGAAGAGGCGGAAAAGGAACTCATCCGCAACACGCTGAAAATGGTCCAGGGCAACCGCGAGCAGGCTGCCAAAATCCTGGGCATTGGCGAACGCACGCTCTACCGCAAGATCAAGGAATACGGGATCGCCGAGTAAACTCGGCGAAAATCCGAAATCCCAAACAACAAATCCGAAACAAGGAACAAAACCCAAAGAAACAATGTGGAGGCTCTTTCAGCCTTTTGTCTTTGTTGTCTTCTTATTGTTTGTCTTCCTGTTGTTTGTTTGTGGTTTGTTGTTTGTAGTTTCGGATTTTCGCGAAGCGGCTTCATCGCTTCGCGATAACATCCTGCACCCAATCGGTGTAGAAGATCCCCTCCTCGTCCACGCGGCGGTACCCGTGGCCGCCGAAGTAATCCCGCTGCGCCTGGATGAGGTTGGCTGGCAGCCAGTCGCTGCGATGGCTGTCCAGGTACGCCAGGCTGGCGCCGAAGGCGGGGGCGGCAATGCCAAGTTCAGCCGAGGTGGCCACGATGCGTCGCAGGTCGCCCTGGAGGCCCTCCAGGCGCTGGGCGAACTGCTCGTCGGCAAGCAGATCCGGCAGGTTGATGTCGCGGGCGAAAGCCTCGCTGATTTCCCGCAGCATCGCCGAGCGGATGATGCACCCGCCCCGCCAGATGCGGGCGATCGTCGGCAGTTCCAGGTTGTACTCGAACGCCGTCGAGGCCGCATGCATCGCCGCAAATCCTTGCGCGTATACCAGGATCATGCCCGCCTCCAGCGCGCCGGCCAGGCTTGCGGCCAGGCGCTCGGTCCGGCCGCGATACCGCTGCTGCGGTCCGCCGATCCGTGAGACGGCCGCGGCGACGCGCCGACGATAGAACGACATGTCGCGCATGACGACAGACACGTCGATCGACGGGGCAGGCACGTGAAGTTCCAGCGTGCTCTGCGAGGTCCACATCCCCGTGCCCATTTGCCCGGCCTCGTCGAGAATCATGTCGATCAACCGCCCGCCGGTGCGATCGTCCCGGTGGCGGAAGATCTCGGCCGCCGTCTCCACCAGGTAGCTGCTGACCGCGCCGGCGTTCCACTGCTCAAACGTCTCGACCAGCCGGTCGTTGTCGAACCCCAGGCCGCGCTTCAGGACGTCATAGCACTCTGCGATCAACTGCATCAGGGCGTACTCGATGCCGTTGTGGACCATCTTGACGTAATGCCCCGCCGACCGCGGACCGATCCACGCGGCGCACGGCTGACCGTCCACATCCGCCGCGACGGCCTCCAGCAGCGGGCGCACGTGGTCGTATGCGTCCTTGGGCCCGCCGGGCATGATCGACGGACCCCACCGCGCCCCCTGCACCCCGCCGGAGAACCCGACGCCCAGCATCACAAGCCCGCTCTGGGCCAGCTCGACGAACCGCCGCTCGGTGTCGCGGAAGTGGCTGTTGCCGCCATCGATGACGATGTCGCCCTTGCCCAGGTGCGGCCGCAGGCCGGCGATCACCGCGTCGACTTCCGCGCCGGGGGGAACGAAGATCATGATGATGCGGGGCTTTCGCAGCAGGTCGGCCAGTTCGCCGCCGTGGCGCGCCGCCATGATGCGGCCGCTTCCGCCGGCCTTGGCCAGCAGCGCGTCGACGGCCCCGGCGTCGCGGTCATGCACCGCCACGGCAAAATCATGGTCGATGAGATTGAGCACGAAGTTGTGCCCCATGGAACCCAGCCCCACGACCCCCACCTGACAAGGCCCGTCGCTCATGGCCGCCCCCTTTCCGCCCCAGTAATGATATCCCTTCAGTGACGGGCAGGGGAAAAGCCGCGGCGGAGGCACCAAGTATTCATCAAAGCCGTTGTGTGGCTTTGATGAATACTTGCCTTAACCAACGGTAAATGGCCCTAAATGAAGAAGCAATTCACACAACGAATTGCTTCTTCATTTAGTGCCTCCGCCGCGGCTTTTATCCAAGAGCGTGGCCGCGGGTGGTATGGCGCTCTATAATCTGCCGCGTCAACACTTGGAGACGACCATCATGAACGTCGGCATTCTGGGCTTTGCGCATGGCCACGTCGGGGCGTATTGCGGGCAGTGGAAGAACAACCCGCAGATGGGCATCACCGTGACGGCCGGGTGGGACCACGACCCGGCGCGGGCGACGGGCGCGGGCGAGACCTTTGCCATCAAGATTTGCGGAACGCCACAGGACCTGCTGGCCCGCGGCGACGTCGATGCCGTCGTCATCGCGGCGGAAACCAACCGCCACGCGGAACTGGTCGAGCTGGCAGCCGCGGCGGGCAAGAGCATCGTTCTGCAGAAACCCATGGCGCTGACGCTGGATGAGGCCGACCGCATCGTCGCCGCCGTGGACGCCCACGCCGTGGCGTTCACGCTGGCCTGGCAGATGCGCGTGGACGCCGAGAACCTCAAGATGAAGGCGATGGTGGACTCGGGCGTTTTGGGGCGCATCTGCATGGTGCGGCGCCGCCACGGCCTGGCGACGCACACCTGGGGCGGGTTCGAGAACTCCTGGCACGCCGATCCGGCAGCCAATCGCGACATCTGGGCAGACGATTCCTCGCACGCGATCGACTTCATCTACTGGCTGCTGGGCATGCCCGCCAGCGTGACGGCAGAGCTTGCCACGCTGATCAATCCGAAGGTTCCTAACGACAACGGCATCGCCGTCTTTCGCTATGCGGGCGGACCGCTGGCGGAGGTCGGCTGCTCGTTCACGTGCGTGGCCGGCGAGAACACCACCGAGATCGTGGGCGAAAAGGGCGTGATCGTGCAAAACTTCGGCGACGGCCCCAGCGCCAATAATCCCCGCCCCGCCGGGGCGATCAGCCTTAAATGGTTCCTTCAGGACAGCGGTCAGTGGACCGTCTCCGACGTGCCCGGCTGCGATAACCAGGGCGTGCGGATCGCGGCGTTGGCGGCCCCGCTGGCCGAGTTTCTCCAAGGCCGCCGAGGCCCCATCGCCACCGCCGCCGAAGGGCGCGACGTGTTGCGGATCGTGCTGGCAACGTACGAGTCAAGCTGCACCGGCCGACGCGTGGCACTGTAACCGCTACCGTGAGCGGTCGCGCGGAGCAAGCTCCGCCGCTAACGCTGCCAGCTCTCGCCTTTGCGGAGAACCTGTACGCCCTACTTGGTCTTGAGGATGTCGCGAATCTCCGTCAGGAGCAGTTCCTGCTTGGTCGCGGGGGGCGCTGCCGGCGCGGGCGCGGGAGGCTTGCGCCAGAGGCGGTTGACCATCTTGACCATCACGAAGACGGCCAGGGCGATGATGATGAACTCCACGACCGTATTGACGAACACGCCGTAGCTGATCGCCACTTCGGCGGTTGGCTTTCCGGCGGCATCGGTCGCCGCTCGCTTGAGGACGACCTTGTAAGACGAGAAGTCCAAGCCGCCCGTGATCCAGCCCAGCGGCGGCATGATGACGTTGTTGACCAGGGACGTGACGATCTTGCCAAAGGCCACGCCGATGATGATTCCGACGGCCATGTCCACAACATTGCCCCGCAGGGCAAAGGCTTTGAACTCGTCGATCCATTTCATGAGACACCTGTCCTCTGCTCTGGGAATAGACGCCGAATTATAGCCTGTCAAAAGACTTGTCACAAAGCTGGAAAACGGCCGCCATGGCACCGCGGAACCTGGCTTCCATCATTCTGTCATTCCACTACTGCAGGCTTTGCAGGCGGCGGATGCGGTCGGCGATGGGCGGGTGGCTGTCGAAGACGCTTGCGGAACGTTCCTCGAAGTGCTTGATCGGATGCACGATGTACAGCGGGGCCGTGGCGCGGTTGGCGACCTCGAGCACTTCGGGGTCCTCGGAAAGCTTGGCCAGGGCGCTCTGCAATCCGCGGGCATTGCGGGTGAGTTCGACGCTTCCGGCGTCGGCGAGGTACTCCCGCTGGCGCGACAGGGCCATCTCGATAATCTTGGCCAGGATGGGCGCCACAATCGCCAGCACCAGCGCCAGGATCAGCAGGATGATCTGCGCCCCTCCCCCGCCGCTATCGCGGCTGTTGCTGCGCCGCCGCCCGCGCCCGCTGTACCAGAGGCTGCGCAGGAAGACGTCGCACAGCATCACCAGCACGCCGACCATCACGGCCATCAGCATCGCGTAGCGGATGTCGTAATTCCGCACGTGTGAGAGCTCATGGGCCAGCACGCCCTGCAGTTCCTCTCGCGTGAGCTTCTCGCGCAGCCCGGTGGTGATAGCCACGGCCGCATGGGCGGGGTCACGGCCGGTGGCAAAGGCGTTCATGGCGCTGTCGTCGATGAGATAGACCCGAGGCATTGGCACGCCGCCGGCCAGGCTCAGTTCTTCGACGACGTTGAACAGTTGCGGATCGTCGCCCTTGGAAATTTCCCGGGCCGAACTCATCGACAGCAGCGCCGACGAGCCGCCATAGAAGCTGATCAGCGTCAGGATGAAGGCGATCAGACCGGCGCCGAACGCCACCGTGATCCCGAAGGCGTCCGTCCCGCCCCAGGCCCAGCCGATGAGGTACCCCACCGCGATGAAGAACAGCATGAACACGCCAATCAGCACCACGCTGTTGCGCTTATTGCGGGCGATCAACGTTCTGAATGTTTCAACTGGCATGGGCGGCACCGGTGGCACAGCCTTTCCAGGCTGTGTCGGTCACGGGCTGGAAAGCCTGTGCCACTAGAACTTCACTTTTGGTGCTTCACGTTCGGCGGGTGCTTCGAGCTCGAAATATTCCCGGATCGTGAAACCGAACATTCCTGCCACCATGTTGCTCGGGAACGTCTGAACGGCGCTATTGTAGATCGCCGTCGAGTCATTGTAGTGCTGGCGGGCGAAGGCGATGTTGTTCTCGGTATGGCTGAGTTCTTCCTGCAGGTGCTGGAAGTTCTCGTTGGCTTTGAGGTTGGGGTACGCCTCGGACAGGGCGAAAATCTGCCTCAGGGCGCCGGTGAGCATGTTCTCGGCCTGGGCCTTTTCCGCCACGCCGGTGGCGCTGCTGGCGGCGTTTCGCGCGGCGATGACGGCCTCGAGCGTGTTCTTCTCGTGGGCGGCGTAACCCTTGACGGTCTCGACGAGGTTGGGGATCAGGTCATAACGGCGCTTGAGCTGGACGTCGATCTGGCTCCAGGCCTCCTGCGTCATGATGCGCTTGCGCACCAGGCTGTTGTAGAGACCGATCAGCATGACCGCCCCAAGCACCACCGCCGCCAGAATGACAATGAGCAACGGGCCCATCATGATGTTTGCCTTTCCCTGCCGCGTCGGGAGCTCTCGGCAGCATGCCATTATGTTACGCGGCCGGTGGGCCTCTGGCAACCCACTGCCCCGCGGCGGCTATAATTCAAAGCCTCATTGCAGGAGAGGAGAGGGTTCATGAACGCCGCATCTTTCACAGGCGTGGCGCTGCTGCTTGCCGCGGCGACGACCGCCCACGCCCAGCAGGCGGCCACCGCCCCGGCCAACGATCACGCGCGGTTCATCCGCGATACGCTGCGAGAGGTAACCTTGGAAAAGGACGACCCATACCCGGCGGCCAGCAAACTCGCCAGCCGCGGCAGTGCGATCAGCTCGGCCCTGGCGCAAGCCCTGGCCAGCCCCGACCAGCTTGCCGCCGCCGGTGAAATACCGGGCGCCGGACCCAACGATCCGCGCGTGGAACTGCTGACCCAGTTGCGGATGCGGGCGCTGAAGATGGCCGCTACCCAGATCACGCTGGGGTTCGACCCTATCGCCGCGATCGCCCGATGGGCCGCCGCCCGAGACGACGACCGCCCCGGCGGGCGCACGCTTCCGGCACGCGTGGTGCGCCTGGAGATTCCCGTTCTCCAGCAGGTGCTCCCGGGGTACCTCTTCTACCAGATGATCGTGCCCGGTCCGCGCGTCGAGTACGGTCAGGGCGTCTGGCCGTCGCAGAATATCTTCGTGGTGGACGAAAAGGCCCGCGTCTGGCGCATCGCCCGCCCGTTGACGCTGCAGCGGTTCTTCGGCCGCGCCATGATGCCCGTGCGCGACATGGCTTCGGCCAGGCTGACAGCCGCGGCATGGGCCGTTCTGGCGTCGGTGCTGGCCAACGACGGATACTACCGCTTCAGCAATCCGGTGGACGACGCTGCGGCCATCGTCATGCCCGGCGGCGGATATCAGGCAAGCGCGCGGACGGCCGCAGTGGCTCAGAGCGAGGGAGGGGGCGACTCGGGCTTCCTTGAAGCGACCTTGACCTTCGACGGCGCCGGTCATCTGACGGGCGTGACGCAGAAGAACCGCCTCGTGCCGGGCGAGCGCCCCGAGGGCGTCGCCAGCCCGACCACCCGCCCCGCCGGGAAGGGACAACCCAATTCAAAGAGTGCGGATCACAGATAGTCGAACCACAAGTTACTTGCCCAGCGCTTTGAGCACGTCAGCCCACGATGCCAGGACGTTGGGGCAGATCTTCCGATCGCGTCCGGTATGACAGATGAAGATGCCCTTGGGGAACCGCGGGCCCATGTCGCCGGCGATGCAGTCGATCCCGTCGGTCTCTGTCACGCCGGCGACGGAAAATGTGCCCACGTACGCGTACGGCGGCTTGCGGTCGAACACGTTGAACGTGTTGCTGCCCTGGCTGGAGGCGATGAGATAACCCTCGGTCTCGCTGGTGGGGTATATCGTCAAACCTTCGACATCCGGCTTGAGACCGTTGACGCCGGTCTTGGCGGCCACCTTGATATCCTTGGCGCCGTCGGGCTCGGCGTCATAGTAGAAGATGCCCTGGCGTTCGTTGGCGACGAAGAGCGTGCCGTTGGCGTCGTCGGCCACGGCGCCTTCGGCAAAGCCCGCCCGCAGGTTGCGCACGTGCTTATGCGTGACCTTGCCCTTGCCGTCATCGAAGAGCTCGTGCTGCTCGACAGTGCTCTTTTTGGAGGTGGTGAAGAAGTAGAACTTGCCGCTCTTGCGGCTGTGATAGAGCGTGCCGCCGTAGTTGTCGCCGGTGTTGATGTTTTCGTCGTCGATGCGGACGAGCTGGCGTTTGTCCGGGTCGACCTTATAGACGCGCAGCTTGAAGTTTTTGTTCTGCCGCTGATTGTGTACGATGATATCGACCTTCTGGCCCCCCAGGGGGAAACCTGTCCGCGAGTCGATATTGCCCGGGAACGGCGCGTCGATCGACTGCAGGAGCTTGCCCTCCATGTCGTACACGAACACCTTATTGGCGTACTTGTCGGATGTGATGATCAGGCTCTTGCTCGCGTCTTTCGCGTCGCGCCAGAAGCACATGTCGTCCTGGTCGAACACGCCGTCGCCCTTGAGCGTCATCAGCGGCTTGACCGGCCCGCTGGCCGCGGCGGGCTGCGTGACTGGGGCCGGCGGCGGACTCTGGGCCATCAGCGCAAGGGACATAATGGCGATCAACAACGAACCGGTGATTACGCGTCTGGCGGTCATGGATGACTCCTTCTGAGAGGGTTTAACCCACAGCGCGGCACGTGACGGCCGCGGAACTTCAAAATCCCGCCCGCACGCGTTTGGCCGCCACTATTCATAGCGGAGAGCGGTCACCGGATCGAGCCGGCTGGCGCGGTAGGCGGGGTAGAGGCCGCTGACGAGCCCGACGGCCGTCGCGACGGCGATCGACAGCACCACCACCCACCACTGCAGTCTGGCGTCGAGGGCGACGAACGATTCGACCGCTGCTGCGATTCCGGCCATCAGCCCCCAGCCCAGCAGCAGGCCCGCCAGCCCGCCGCCGAGGGTCAGCACCAGCGCCTCGACGAGGAACTGGAGCATGATGTCCCAGTCCTTGGCGCCCAGGGCCTTGCGGATGCCGATCTCGCGCGTGCGCTCGGCGACGGTAGCGAGCATGATGTTCATGATGCCGATGCCGCCGACGATGAGGCTGATGCCCGCCACCGTGCCCAGGAACACCGTCAGGACCACGCTGACGGTCTTGAACGTTTCGAGGAACTCGGTGATGTTCTCGACGTTGAAGTCGTCTTTGGCGTCGGGGCGCAGACGGTGGCGCTGGCGCAGGAGCTTGCCGATCTCTTCCATCACCGGCGCGAGCTGTTCCTTGGTCTGGGCCTCGACGGCGATGTACTGCACGAACGTGCGGGCGGGGGGCAGTTGCTTCATCGCCGTCGTGTACGGGATGAAAACCTGGTCGTCGGGATTCATGCGCCCCTGGGAGCCCTTGGGGCGCGTCACGCCGATGACCTGGAACCCGATGTCGCGAATCTTGATCGTGCGGCCGACGGGGTCCTGGCTTCCGAAGATCTCCGTGGCGGTAACGGGGCCGATGACGGCCACGCGGGCGCCGCGCGCGACCTCCATGTCGCTGAAGACGCGTCCGCCCTGGAGGGTGTAGTTCTGGATGGAGAACATCGACGGCGCCACGCCGGTGATGCCCGCGGTATTGGAGTTTCGATTTCCGGACTTCACCTGCCCGCTGTTGAGCGAGGCGGGGCTGACCGCCTTGACGCCCGGAAGGGAGAGAATGGCCTCGGCGTCTTCGGGGGTGAGCGTCTGAACGCTGCTGCGGGCGCCCATCCCGGGCCCGCCGCGCTGGCCGGGCCTGACGAACAGCAGGTTCGTCCCCAGGGCGCTGATCTGCCCGCTGATCTTGTTGGAAAAGGCGCTGCCCAGGCTGAGCATGGCGATGACCGCCCCGACGCCGATGATCACCCCCAGCATCGTCAAGGCGGTGCGGAGCTTGTTCATCGCCAGCGAGTTCAACGAGATTTTCAGCGTCGTCAGCAGCATGTCACACCATCTGCCCGTCGCGCAGGTGAATCTTGCGCGGGCAGTACTCCGCCACGTCCGATTCGTGCGTGACGATCAGGACGGTGCGCCCTTCTTCGGTGTTCAGCCGCGTCATCAGGTCCATGATGTCGTGGCTGGTCGCCGAGTCGAGATTTCCGGTCGGCTCGTCGGCGAGCAAGATCGCCGGGTCGGTCACCAGCGCCCGGGCGATGGCCACGCGCTGGTTCTGCCCGCCGCTGAGCTGGCTGGGCCGATGCCCCATCCGGTCGCCCAGGCCAAGCCGCTCGAGCATGGTCTGGGCGCGCTTCCGCGTCGAGCGCGAGGCATGCTGGTACAGCAGCGGCAGCTCGACGTTCTCCAGGGCGGTCAGCCGCGGCAGGAGGTTGAAACTCTGGAACACAAACCCGATCTGGCGGTTGCGCACCTCTGCCAGGCGGTCCTTCGACAGACCCGCGACGTTCTGGTCGGCCAGGAAATAGCTGCCGCTGTCGGGGCTGTCTAGGCAGCCCAGGATGTGCATCAGCGTGCTCTTGCCGCTGCCGGAGGACCCGACGATGGCGGCCATCTCGCCGGTGCGAATCTCCAGCGAGACGCCCCGCAGGGCCCGGATCTCCTGCGAGTCCATCCGGTAGGTCTTGGTAATGTCTTCCAGGCGGATCATAATTCGTGTCGCGGGCGTCTCGCCCGCGCGTTGCGAGGGCATCTTGCCCTCGCCGGCAGAGTTCGTTACGTCTATTTTGCTGTCGCCGCACGAGTCATGCGGCGAGCCACTCCTGTCGGATTGCTCCGCGTCGCGGGGCGGCTGGTCGCCGAGCGGCCGTCGTTGCTCCAGCGCGTGTTCACGCCGCTGCGGGCGGCGACTTCTTCGCCTTCCTTCAGACCGCTGAGCACCTCCGACCAGATGCCGTCGTTGAGCCCGAGCGTGACGTCGCGGCGGACGGCCTTGCCCGCCGTCATCACTTCGACAAATGTCTGCTCGCGATCGTACTGGAGGGCTGCGTTGGGGATCAGCAGCGTGTCGCTCCTTCGGTTGGCCAGGATGGTCACGTTGGCGCTCATCTTGGGGCGCAGGCGGTCCTTGCCCTCGCCGAGGACCTCGATCTTCACCGGGAACGTCACGACGTTGGACTCGCTGGCCCCGCGGGGCGTGATCTGCACCACCTTGCCGGTGAACCGCTTGCCCGGATAGGCGTCGGCCGTGATGGTCACTTCGTGTCCGAGGCGGCCGCTCTCGACCAGGCGCCCGATGTCGCTCTCGTCGACCGCCGCGACGACGAAGAGGCGCGACAGGTCGCTGACGGTCATCAGCGTCGTGCCGCCGCCGACGTTCTGGATGCCGCTGGCGACGATCTGCCCGACCTGCACCGTCCGCGACGTCACGACCCCATCGATGGGCGAGTAGATCCGGGTGTCCGCCAGGCGCTGCTGCGTGTCGGCCAGATCGACCTTGGCGCTGGCCAGGTTCGCCTGGGCCAGGTCCACGTCGGCCTGGCGGAGGTTGACGGCCAGTTCCATGCTCTTGACGGCTTCCTGCTGCGCCAGGGCGACCTGCAGCGCCGCCTCGGCCACCGCCGCGCTGGAGACTTCGGTCTCCAGTTCGTTGCGGGTGCTGACCTTGTTTTCGAACATCTGCCGCGTGCGGGCGAGGCTGGCTTTGGCCAGGTCGGACTTGGCTTTGGCCGAAGCGACGTCGGCGGCGGCTTTGCTGCGGGCGACCAGCAAGTCCTGCCGCGCCACCATCAGGCTGTGCTTGGCCTGTTCGAGTTTGGCGTTGGCGGCGTCATACTGGGCCTGCGTGCGCTGGACGGCGCGCTGCTCGTTGATCGGATCCAGCGCCACCAGCAGGGCCTTGTCTTCATTATGGCCGGCAATGTACTTGGGCACGCGGTCGCTGACGTCGTAGGGCAGCGTGGTGATCTCGCCGCTGGCCTTGACCTTGATCTCGACGTCGAGATTGCTCTCGACGGTGCCGTTGGCCTGAACCTCAAGATTCAGATCGCCGCGGGTGACCTTGGCTGTCGTTGCGGGCTGCTCGGACGCCACAGCCGCTGGGGCCGCATGTGCCACCGCCCACCAGATGCCCGCCGCGATGGCCGCCAGCACAACAATGATGATGACCCATTTCATATTCAGGCCCGCCTCAACGGTTACAAGTCTGCCAGGAACATCAAGTAAGTGCCGCCCCGCCGCGCCAGGTTACACGCAATAAGTTGGGACGCTTACCACTTTCCACGACGATAAGTCGTAAGCGTCCCAACTTTTTACCGGCGGCGGAGTTCCTCGAACACCTCGTTATAGTACAACGCATTGTCGATGGGCACATTGGCGGGAATGTGCCCGCTGCAGCACATGAAGTATCCCGGGCAATCGCGACCCAGGGCGACGCAGCGCTCGACCTCGCTGCGGATGGCCTTGCGCGTGCCAAACGTCAGCACGCGCGTGTCGACATTGCCGATGATCGCGTGCGTGCGCCCGAACCGCTCGACCACGGCCGCCAGGTCCGTAAAGCACTCGAACCAGAACGCCGCGTTGCCGCAGGCGGCGACGTCCTCGATAAACGGCGTGTAGTTGCCGTCGCAGAAGAAGATGACCTTCTTGCCCGCCTCGACCAGCGGAGCCCAGAGCTTCTTGAGGTTGGGGAAGATGTACGCACGGTACCAGTCCGGATGGATGAACGGCCCGGCCGTCCAGACCAGGTCGTCGTGGCTGTAGACCACCTGCGTCTTCGACTCGGCCAGGGCGTTGTAGTACTGCTGCATCCACGAGGCGTAGCGGTTGACCAGATCGCCGAAGCCCTTGGGGTTCACCCCCGCCATCGTCAGCAACATGTCCCACCCGAAGATCGCGATCATGCCCGACATCTGCGTCGTGTACACGCCGGTCATGTTCACCGTGTCGGGAAAGGCGGCGCAGTTGTTTGCGTACTGGTCGTCGAAGAGCTTGACGGTCGCGGCGTGATCGGCCGGGCCGTAGGTTTCCCACGGATCGAACGCCAGGGCCTCGTCGACGTCGGTGAAGGCCTCATAGATGTTGGCGTCGAAGTCTCGCCCGCCCTCGACGTACACCGCGTGGCCCATCGATGAATGCTTCTTCTCCAGCACGTTGTACCCGATGGCGCAGCCGAACAGCATGCCGTAGTCCCACTGGCGTACGAACCGCTTGGTGCATTCGAGGTAATCCTCGCCGGGGCTTTCGGGCGTGATCTTGATCCCGCTGACAGCCGACTGCACCGGATAATCGACGCTGGCCTCGGTTCGCGGGATGCGATCGGGCATCTGAAGATTCAAAGCCGCCCAGCCGTCAACATAGGACATTGCATGCTCCAGTTTGTGTCAAGGTGTCAAGGAATCATCCCCCGCGAGCGTCCGCAATGCAATACCGCAGCCTACCCCTCATCCTCGAACGTGCGGTGCTCGGGTTTGAGCGTCTCCATCCAGCCGATGCGGTAGGCGGTGAACTCGCCCAGGGTCAGCTTCTTGATCTCATAGCCGACCATCCGCATGATATCCGTCGGCCACAGCTTGGCGGCCGCCTTCTTGCGAACGTCGTCCTGGTCGAATGGGAAGTACAATTCACCCGCGCCGAAAAGATGCAGGATCTCGTGAGCGTAGCTGGCGGCGGCGGTGGGCTCTTTCGACGGGTAGCGATCGAACATCACCGCTTCCTCGCAGGCGTGCGGCGGCTGAACCAGGCCCGACCAGGACAGATTGTACGACGTGCCGCTCTTGTTGACATGGACGACCACGGCCACCTGCTCGGCGCGGTGCTGCTTCTTGAGCGACAGAACCAGGTCGTTGGGGTCCATGCCGGCGGCGGTCTTGATGGCCTGGGCAAGCCAGCCCCGCCGCTGGAACATGTCCGTCGGCACGAGGGTCTTGCTGTCGGCCTTGACGCTGACCTGGACGAACTCGACGCTCACCTTGTAGTCGGCGGCATGGTCGCCGAGAAATTCCAGGGCCTCCGCCATCCGCCGGCTGACCTGGTTCTCCTTGTCCTTGGACCAAGCCGATTCCGCGTCGGAGACGAAGATGTTGTAGATGCACACCCTGCCCCTGAGTACAGCGGCGCTGCCCTGGTTTCGTTTCGAAGCCTGGTTGCTCTTGAGGGTCGCTGCCGCCGGCGCCGTCGCCGGCGAGGCCGCCGCGGCATCATGAGCTCGATCTGTCGCCAGCACGGCTGTCAAGGTCGCCAGCAGCATTGCCGCCCAGGCGGTGGCATTGATGCGGTCGCTATGGAAGTTCATCCCGCCTCGGGCGCAAAGGAGTTCTTCTGCCGCCACGCGCGCGGGCCCATGCCCGTTTCGCGAATGAGCACCGACCGCAACGTGTTGAACTCCCGGAACCCGCACTCTTGGGCAATCTGGCGCATCTTGAGATTCGTCGTGGCCATCAGTTTCTGCGCACATTTGAGTCGTATCTCCAGCAGCAGCCGCCCAATCGACCGGTTCATGTACTTGCGAAACGCCAGGTTCAGCCCCGTCTTGGACATCGCCGTGACAGACACGATTGACGGCACGTCCAGATTCACGTCGCGGTAGTGTCGCCACATGTGGCGCAGGGCCTTGGACACATCGGGATGCTCCGAGGCCATGATATCGCTGCTGCGCCGGCAAACGACGCCGCGAGGCGGAATCAGGATGGGCTTCTTGGGCGCAGGGCGGCCTCGCATCAACTTGTCCAGCAATGCTGCAGCATCGCGTCCCAGACGCTCGTAGTCCAGATTGACGCTGGACAACGGAACCGGCGCATTATCGCAGAAGACCTCGTTGTTGCCGATGCCCACCACCGCCACCTGGTCGGGAACCGCAACGTCGCGCTCGCGGCAGGCCTCGACGGCCTCGAGTGCTGTCCAGTCGTCATCGACCAGCAGCCCCAGCGGCTTGGGCAGGGCTTTCAGGCGTTCGCCCAGCCATCGCCGCAGGCTCGCGCGGTAGGGCGAGCCTCCCGTATGATACTCCCTCTGCCAGTCCAGCACATGCACCGTGCCGCCGCCCGCTGCCGCCGCGCAGCGCAGACCCGCCACCTGACCGTCTATCCATGGAGACTTGGCCATGTAGCAATATGCCAGTTGCCTGAAACCGCGTTCGATCAGGTGCATGCCCGCGAGGCGCCCTGCCTCGTGCCAGTCCAGCGTTACTGTCGGCTTTGTAAGGCTCGGCTGGCCAATGCCTGAACAGGACACCATGGGAATTCCACTGGCCTGCCACTGGGCGACGGCCGACCGAAGGCGAAGCTGTCCCCCGATCAGGATGCCGTCGGCGCTCCACCACTGCGCGATCTGCTCGGGCCCGCCGCTGAAATACCGGCTGGGCGAGACGAGCCATCCGGCCGTGCGGGCGTGGAACAGCACGCCGGTGAAAACCGAATCCCTCATGTCCAGCGCCAGGATGCGCAGGCCCTTGCGCGGGCGGGCTGCCTTCGATGTTGTGTCCATAATCAAGGATCATACCTCCGCGTCGGGACCGCGCCAAGTCTGGTCGAATCTATTATTAAAATGTTCAAACTGATGATTGCGGCCATCGCCCCTCGTGGTAGTCTTCCATGGCGATGAAGAACTTCGGACTGTATTTGTTGCGATGGCAGCTCTCGACGCCCCTGCTGGCGGGGTTTGTCTATTTCCTCACGCAGCGCCTCGGGGCCACGTTGACGATGTTCGTGGCCAACCTCTTCGGGGCGGCCCTGTTCTTCTGGATCGACCGCTGGATCTTCGTCGGCCGGGGGCTTGAGGCCCAGGATGAGTTGTGGGAGGTCCGACCCAACGTCACCTGCGCCGAGTGCCTCAAGCCCGTCGATCGCGGCTATCGTCTCCTGCGGATGCGGGGGCGCGGGCAGACGGGCGTCCCCTCGGGGCAGTTTCGCTGCCTTGATTGCTCGCACCGCGGCGGTGCGGACGCCGCGGCGCGAGCTTGTTCAGATGTCCTACCTGAGTGTCCAAAGTGAGTATTGCGGCAACTGGCAGCCGTGGTATCTTTGCATGAGCGGGAGGCGATTCTCCCGAGAACAGATGAGCCGGCAGAGCGGCTCCAAACCGGAGGCAGGAAAGGAACGTGCGATGAGACTAAAGAGATTGGCAATTGCGGCGGCGGTGGTTGTGCTGGCGTGCGTCTGCGCATCCCAAGCGGCGACGCTGGGAGACGGCCTGGTCGGCTACTACAAGTTCGACGGCAACACGGCGGACTTGACCGGCAACAATCCCAACGGAGCCCTCACGGGTACGGCGAATATCTCAACCGCTGACAAGCTTCCGGGCTTTGGGACAGGCGCTGCCGATCTGGGCACCAGCAAAGGCTACGGCGACGCCGGCGCCACCGCCGACCACATCGAGATCGCGCAGCCAAACGACCTGAGTTTCGGTTCCGGCGCCTTCACGGTTACCTTCTGGATGCGGTGGAATGATACGCAATACGGCGGCATGGTATTTGGCACCAGCTCTTCCGGGACCGGATGGCGCGCCACCGGCAGGAGCAACGGCAACTTGGACTTCTATTATGACACGAACACGCAGGCCGAGCAGAGGCTGCAGAATGTCGTGTCACCCTACGGATTGACAGGGTCCGGCTCCACGCAGTGGATTTTCGTTGCGATGGTGATCGACCCCTCGGCCGGCAAACTCAATAGTTACGGCGGAAGGTACTACCAGACCACCATCGGCGGGACCGCCACCACGGGGCTTTCCAGCACCTCCCTGGCGATTGTCGCCGGTGGCAGCGTCGATACGACCGGGCCATTTTTGCTCGGCAGCGGATATAACGCCTCATTTGATGAGTTGGCCATCTGGAACCGGGCCTTGACGGCCGCCGAGATCAGCCAGATCTACAACACCGGTCACGCCCTGGATCTGACGGCGTTCCTCCCGATTCCCGAACCGGCGACGATGGGTCTGCTGTTGGCCGGGGGGCTGATGGCATTGATCCGCGGCCGCAGGCGGTGCTGACGGCCGCGTGGCTGGGACCTGGGCGGGCGTACCTTCCCGCCCGGTCCCAGCGCCGCCGGGGGGGGGATCCACGAGATATGGGTGAAACGGACAGGACCGCGCCAGGAATGACTGCTCCGGTGCGGCGGAACCCCTTCCCGCCGCGCTCAAGGCTCGGCGCGGCTGGCACTGCCGTGCCGAGTGTTCAATTCTGCCACTGATCTGTTCAAATTGAGTATTGGCGAATTTCAAATCCATGGTAAACTACACTTGTGCGGTGCAGTTTCAGAACTGTGGCTGCCCGAACAGGTCGCGGAGGCAAGGCATCCGCCTGCATGCATAATCAACCCAGGCAAGTCTATGAAAGGAACGACGATGAAGACAACCTGTTTTGCGATGGCGATCCTGGCGATGCTTGCGGTTTCACCTGCGGTAGATGCGGCGACTATAGTCAATGGCGACTTTGAAGCGGCGCCCCTGTGGACTGGCTGGAATTATTATGGGGTTCACAAGCAGTCCAATAACGCAACGGACCACCTCGTCGCGCTGAACCCTCTGTCATCGGGCGATAGCGGCTACATCACTCAGACCATCGCGACAGTGGCAGGACAGCAGTACGAACTGCTGTTCGATCTCAACGCCACGGCGTGGAAGCAGAACTATGACTGGGCGATGGCCATTGTGATCGACGGCGGCTCCCCGACGATATTCCACGTCAATACCGGCACCTACAGCGGGACCCAGCAGACGCCGAAGACTCAGCAGTCATTGCTGTTTACCGCAACCGGTGCAAGCACCGAGCTCCGCGTTGAAGGGCGCCAGGGACTGGACACGTACGGCTTCTACGGCGCTATGGTGGACAATTTCAGCCTTACGGAGGTCGATATTCCTGAGCCGGCGACGATGAGCCTGCTGGCCGTCGGCGGCGTGGCGGCTTTGATCCGGCGGCGGAAGATGACGTAGGCAAAAAATAGCAGGAATAAGTAGATACACCCAGTGGCGCGGTCTATACTAGAATCGCAGGGTTGGGGCAGGCTGCGCCCGACCTGATGCGGTTGCGGAATCGCCGGAGATACCAGCAGAGGAAGATTTCCGACGGTAGGGAGATCCGCGGGCGCATGTCAGCGATCAGATGAGCAAGTGAGGGCTCAAGAGCAACTTCAGCGGAGGCGAAAGGTTATTCCGATGAAATCTGCAACAGTGGCGGTTCTGGCGGCGTTCGTTCTGGGGGGTGTCTGCACGGCTCAAGGGGCGACTCTCCTGACAAGCATCCCCACCACCCCCACGGGCACCTGGGGGCAATTCAACTCGGTTGTCTTCAAGCCCAAGGCGGACATCTGGATTACCCACGTGGGAGTGTTCAATCCGCAGGGGCTCGCGGCCTCCACGGCCAACACCCAGATCGCCTTGATCGACTCGACAGGTCTGGCCTCAGGAGCCATGATCCCGCTTGACCGATACGTCATTGACGCGATGGTCATTCCCAGCGGCACAGTCAGCGTTGACGGCAATTTCTGGCTCGAACTGGCCGCTCCGGTGAAGTTGACCGCCGGGGTCGAATACGCGGGCATTCACAACACCAATGCCGGCAACAACGCCTTCGTTTACAGTCAAAGCGCCACCACGCTCAGCGTGGACCCGCTTATCGAATGGGTCGGCGGCGGGTCGAACAACGAGCACGTCAACTGGGTATTCCCCGGCCGCAGCGCGTCCAGCGCACGCGTCGGAACGAACTTCCAGTACTCTCTGATTCCCGAGCCTGCGACGATGAGCCTTCTGGCGCTGGGTGCGGCCGCGATTCTGCGCCGCCGCAAACAGCAGGCATGATCAGCCGCAGGACGTCGGATCGAGCACGTCCGCCCAGGCATTTCACCGCGGAGATCGCAGAGACCGCAGAGTTGTTTTGAATTGCTTGTCTCCGTGTCGCCCTTGCCCGACAATGGCTTGCCTTGCAGGATACGCAAACGAGGCGAGTATGCATGCTGGAATGATTCTCTTGTGTCTCTGGGCGGCGACGGGGCAGGCGAGCGCGTCGCAGCCGGCAAGCGCAGCTGCCGATCCCCAGCTCTATGTCGTCGCCGTCAGCGAGGCGACCTATGCGCAGCCGTCCTGGCGGGCAGTCGTGGACGCCCTGGTGACCAAGCATCATGCGCGGGTTATTCGCTACGCCGGCACGGTCGGCTCGGCCCATGCCGAGTTGGCCGCATGCATGCCGGATGCGATCTGCTTTGTCGCGACGCCCGAAGAAGCCGGGCGCGATTTCGTCGTTGCCGTCAACCGCATGACGCGGCGGCTGGACGATGATCCCTACACCGACGCCCTCTGGGGCATTTTGACCGGCTATGACGCGGCCGATGCTTTGCGGATCGCCAGGCGGACCGAGCCACTGCTGGTGACGCGCGGCGCCTCGGGGTTGGGCCCGGGCTACGTCGGCGGTCTGGAGAGCGGTTTCGCGGCCGAGGAGAAGCGGTTCTGGATCAAGAACGCCGGCGGGAAGTACGAGGAAAAGCCGGTTTCCCCGGACGCGGCTGAATCATTGGCCGGAGCGTTCAACACGATGCATCCGCAAGTGTTCTACACCTCCGGTCACGCCACGCAGCGTGACTGGCAGATCGGTTACACTTCGCGGGCGGGGCAGTTCCGCCATCGCGACGGTCAACTCTTGAGCATCAATACCCAGGGGCGTGCGTTCAAGATCGACTCGCCCGAGCCCAAGGTGTACTTGCCGATGGGCAATTGCCTCATCGGCCACATCGACCGGCGCGACTGCATGGCCACCTCGTGGATGCACTCCGGCGGCGTGTACCAGATGTACGGCTACACGGCGGTGACCTGGTTCGGTCGCATGGGTTGGGGCACGTCAGGAGCGTTCGGAGAGGGCATGCCCCTCAACGAAGCGTTCTACTTCACCAACCAGCGCCTGGTGCGCGAACTGGTCGAGAAGTACCCGCACCTTGCGGCCATCGAATTCGACACGTACGACGATCGCAAGATCGGCGAACTGGCTGGTCGTCACAAGCTCGTCAAACGCAATGACAAGACCGGGCGGTGGGAGCTGCTCAAGGAACCGATGGGCCTGCTGTGGGACCGCGACTGCGTGGCTTTCTACGGCGACCCGGCGTGGGAGGCGCGCATTCCCGTCGAGCGGGCGTGGACGCTGTCCTGGAGCCGCAGCGGCAACACCTGGACGCTGACCATCACGCCGCTCAAGGACGACGCCGGACCGGCCAGCCTGGCGGTGATGCTGCCGCGGCGATTGACGCACGCTACGGTCTCGCCCGCGGCGGTCAAGGCCATCGTGACGGACAATTTTCTTCTGGCCGATTCCCCCCAGCCGCCCTCGGGATACAAGAAGGACCAACCGGTCACGATCACGGTCACGGGAACGCCAATGGTCCGCCCCACTGCGGAAAAGCTCAAACAGGCACGTTAGCGGTCGAGCTTGCTTGACGTGGTTGTTTCTCGGCGGATGGGCCTGGCCAGATCATACACTCGATCGGTCGCCAGCGGCGGTCAGGATCCCGCCCGGTCGGTGGCATTGACGCCGGCGGTATGGATTTACCGCGCCTCGGGCGCATAGGTGTTCTTCTGCCGCCACGCACGCGGGCCCAGGCCCGTTTCGCAAACGAGCACAGACCATAAACTCAATCGTCGGGCTGGTCCTTGTTGTGCTGAAGCAGCGCGATCCACTTGGCGACGGCCTTGGCCAGCCCTTCGGCCTTCTTGTCGATTCCCCGGTTGAGCCGCGTGGTGCTGCGTCCGATGCAGTTGGCGACAGCGATGACGCGGCCGCTTTCCTTATCCGCGATCTCGGTGCGGACGACGATTTCCTCGACGGCCGAGGTGACGACGGCCAAGCTTCCGCTGCCTTCATAGTGCAGGATGGTTCCGCGGATTACGGCCGTCTTGCCGCCCAGAGCGGTTTTAACCTTGTACTTGGCCAGCATGGCCGGAAAGTCGATGCGGAACTGCGGCAACAGGGCGGCGGGCAGGTGGCCTCCCACGTCATTGTGGAACTCGCCCAACTCGAACTGCGAGTATTCCTGCAGCGGCAGCGACGAGCCCAGCGTCACCGGCTGCAGCGGCGTCACCTCCCCTTTGGGTCCGAAGGCCTGGCCGGCGCCTTCCGAGATGGCAGTTCCGCAGCCGGCCGATAAAGCAACCAAAACGATCGCGAAGCATGTGACAGGTGTTTTCATTTCCGGCAGTCTTTCTTCTGTTACATTTCTTGTCCGATCGGCGTCTGCTGGCGCCGGAGGGTCGCTACCGCAGGCGCACGATGCGATAGTAGTCGCCGGGGGCGGGCTTGGCCCAGGAAACTTCCTCGATGCCCGGACCGGTGATCCGCGCGTCGCCGGAGAGGACGGCATACCACTGGGCGTCGCGCGTCCAGTTGGGCTCGGGCGGGGAGTCCTTGGTCATGCCCGCGGTGACCTCCTCGGCCAGACGCACCAGCGCCGCGCCATTGCCGGCGTCGTGACTGACGGGCAGAACTTTCCGCTGCCCGCACAGACAGCGATACCACTTGGTGAGTTTGCCCGGGGCCAGGCGGTGCAGATAGATCATGTCCTGGATGCTGATCAGGATGCTCCGCTGAGATTCCAGGCGGAACTCCAGCGACTCGGTGATGAAGATCGCGTCGGGCGGGGTGTTCTCCTTCGCCGCGGCCGCCAGGCGGCGCAGCGTGGCGCGCTTGCGGTCGCTCTCGCGGTGGCGCAGGACGTTGGAGGGTTTCTCGCTGTCGGGCAGGAAGAGAGTGGCCACTTCGAACGCCGCATGCCTGGCGACTCGCAGGTTCTCCGTCGGCAGCATCCAGGCCACCAGCGCCGCCGCGCACAGCCATCGCAGCAGGTGGCGGTAGGGATGAAACAGGCGGAAGAGATTCGTCAGCGCCTGCGCCAGCAGCGCATAAAACGGCAGCATGACCAGCGAGGCGCCCTGGAGGTAGTCTGTCGTCGGCGGCGGAACGTGCCCGCGGAGGTCCAGAATATACATGCCGCCGTAAAGCACCGTCGCCACGCACAGCGACGCCGCCGTCCAGACCAGCCAGAACTTCAGGTCGCGCACGCGGAAGCGCTCGACGAGGCTGAGCACGACGGCCGTCAGGATCACCGGCGCCGCAAGCATCCCGCCCCAGAGCCCCAGGTCGCCCAGCAGCGCGTCGAAACCGTAGAGGATGCCCGACTGCGTCAGCGACACCATCGGCGCGTACGTGCCGATGTACGGGTTGATGTTGAGCTCGGCGGTGCGGTCCGAGAGCGTATAGAAGTACCACACGTACGGCGCCGCGGCCGCCACCGCGCAGCCGACGCAGGCGGCGCCCATCGCCAGCGCCCGCGGGCGCCAGTTGTGCTTGGCCAGGTACGCCACCAGCAACACGAGCATGAGATTGGTCGCGGCGGTCATGTCGACGTTGGCCAGCACCCCCGTGGCCAGGAAGACCAGCAGGACGCGCCAGTCGTGCCAGTAGATCATCAGCGCCAGCACCACCAGCGGCGTCACGGCAATGACCACCCCCTGCGGCGTCACCGACGTCAGCGCTCCGGCGCCCCAGAAGCACTGCCCCACCGTTTCCATGACGGCAGAACTCGCCACGGCGACCAGCGCCGAGATCGACCAGCTTCGGCAGTGGCGGTACATCAGGGCGTACATGCCGCACAGGTAAACCATCGCCACGATCGGCGCCAGCACGCGGAACGGAAGCGTCGGGTCGCGATAGTCCGTCGGGATCAGCACCATCTCCATCGCCCCCAGGAACAGCGGAGGGTGCATCTCCGACATGCGACCGGGACCGAACACCATGTCGCGAGGGAAAAGGTCGGGATTGTGGCGCTTCATGGCCGCGGTGGCCAGTTGCAACTGCTCGCGGTCCAGGCGTTGGTCGTAGAACGCCTGCGTGCCGTAGATGGCGGCCACGGCGACAAAGATCGCCAAGGCCATCACGTGCCGGGATCGGGGAACGGGTCTCATAAGTTTTGTGGCATGGGCGTCCCGCCCATGCTCTTGCTTTGTGGCATGGGCGTCCCGCCCATGCTCCCGGACCACGGGCGAGACGCCCGTGGCACGCATGGCCGAGACGGCCATGCCACACAACCATACCCATCGCGACGACAGGTTCCTTAGTATAAGATACAAGCGATGACCCCCGCAAGGACATCCAATGCCGCCGAAAGACGCCCCAGGACAACCGGATCTTTTTGAGGCCGCCGTCGATGCGTACATCGACGCGCACGGTCTGCTGACGCCTGAGGCGTCCGTCGTCGTGGCGGTCTCGGGCGGGGCCGACAGCATCGCCCTGCTGGCGGCGCTGCGGGGGCTGTCCAGCTCGCCGCGGCGCAACTACCGCCTGACCGTCGCCCACCTCAACCACGGCCTGAGGCCCCAGGCCGCCGACGAGGAGAAGTTCGTCGCCGACCTCGCCCGCCAATGGAACCTGCCGGTCATCCGCCAGCGCGTTGACGCCTCGGCGCATGCCCAGGCCACCGGCCAGAGCATCGAAACCGCCGCCCGCAGCCTGCGGTACGAGTTCTTCGCCCGCGCCGCCGACGAAGCCCACGCGCACGTGGTAGCCGTCGCCCACCATGCCGACGACAACGTCGAGACCGTCCTGCAGCGCATCGTCCGCGGCAGCCACCTGCGCGGCCTGGCGGGCATCGGGCCGATGCGCAAGATGCCCGGCGGCCCGACCATCGTTCGCCCGCTGCTGGAGCGCCGACGCAAGGAGATCGAAGACTACTGCACCCGCAAGGGCCTGGCCTGGTGTACCGACGAGTCCAACGCCAACACCGAACTGACGCGAAACTTCATCCGCCACGAACTGCTGCCGCTGCTGCGCACGAGGCTCAACCCTCAAGCCGACGAGGCGATCCTGCGACTGGCCGCCGAGGCCGCCAAGACCGAGCAGTACCTCGCCTCGCGCGCCCGCCGGGCGCTTGACGCGGCGATGTGGACGCGCGAGCCCAATCTCGTCGTCCTGGAACGCCTGCCGCTGAGCAAACGCTCGAGGCTGATCCAGCAGTACGCCCTCCGCATCGCCCTGGAAGACGCCGGCGTGCCGATGCAGACCGTCACCGCCGAACACATCAACGATCTCGTCGAGACCCTGCTGGGGCACGGGTCTGCCGTCATCTCCCTTCCAGGGCAGTTTACCGCCCGCCGGGAGAACGACTCGTTTATCATCCAGCATCGTCCCGACGAACCGCCCCAGCCGCCGCCGGCTGTCGCGCTGGCCTGCCCCGGGACGACCGCGCTGGCCGACGGGCGCGAGATCACCTGCTCGATCGAGCCGATGGATCCGGTCTCGTTCGAGATTCACTGCCACGACGCGCGGCCGGGCGTTGAACTGCTCGACGCCGGCAAGGTCCGCGGTCGTCTGATCTGCCGCCCCCGCCGCAGCGGCGACAGCTTTCGCCCGCTGGGGTGCGAGGGCAGCCAGAGCGTCAGCGACTTTCTGACGAACATCAAGGCCCTGCCCGCCGCCCGCGAGGGGCAGATCTGCATCTGCGACGATGAAGGCATCGTCGCTCTGGCGGGTTTTCGCATCGATCAGCGCGTCAGCATCGGCGATGACACGCGGCAGGTGCTGCGCATCGAAGTCTTGCGCCCTTAGCTTAACAGGAGTTCCGACGTATGGACCGTTTCGGCGTATTGATGCTGCCTGTGGTAATGCTGGTCGGGTCGAACCTTTTCATGACATATGCTTGGTACGGGCATTTGAAAGACCTGGCCGGGCGGCCTCTGATGGTCGCCATCGCCGTCAGTTGGGGCGTGGCGCTGCTGGAATATTGCCTGCAGGTGCCGGCCAACCGGTGGGGCTTCCAGCACTATACGCTGGGGCAGCTCAAGGTGATCCAGGAGGTCGTGACGATGGTGGTCTTCGCGGGCTTCTGCACGTTCTACATGAAGGAGCCGCTCAAGCTGGACTTCCTCTGGGCGAGCCTGTGCCTGGTCGGCGCGGCGTTCTTCATGTTCCGCGGCTTCAACCCTACTGGCTAACCCGTAAACTGCATGAACCGCAGAGATCGCAGAGTACGCAGAGAAGCCAAATGGCTCAAAACTAGACCATCTAACGTCGCCGTCGACGTTAATACGAAAAAACAGACTGTCCATGCGGCCCGCTTTCGTATTGTTCTGTAAGGTCTTTTCGCTCAAAACACCTCTGCGGCCTCTGCGATCTCCGCGGTGAAATATCCGGGCTAAGGCGATGACGATCACTGACGCCGATACCGCTGAGGATCCCGGCGCTGCCTACTACGAACCTCGGCCCAGCGGGCGGTGGACGATCGCCAGGGGCAGCTTGCGGCGCAGGAAGCGTTTGAGGCGGTGTTTGAGCCCCAGCGGACGGAGCACCGCGCCGACGAGGTCGGTGGCGCCTTCGGTCGCGCGGTGCAGCCAGATGGTGAAGTAGTTGCCCGCGCGGCGCCGCAGGAAGTAAATGTCACCGCACAACTGGCTGGTGCTGGCGAAGAGTTCCTTGTGCGCCCCCTCGCCTTTCTCGAAGTCGAAGAAGCGGTACTTCTTCTGGCCGAAGAGGTACTCCATCACCTGGTACTGGAGCACCGTGCCCGGCGAAAACTCCGCGTACGCCGGATCGTAGCCCAGGCTGTCGTACTGGAGCGCTCCGTCGCGACAGGGGCAATACAGGTACGCGATGGGCTTATCGTCGCAGAACAGCAAGAACGCCCGCACCTCGTCTTTGGCTGCCAGCTCGGCCGCTCGGGCGCGGAAAGCCTCATCCGTCCTGACGCCCAGGTCCAGCAGACGCTGCTGGTACGTCTTGGGCGCCAGCCGCCCGGCCTGGGTGAGGAACTCGTCGATATCCTCGGGCGTGGCGTAGGCCTTCCAGTGCAGTTGCCCGCCGGATCGCTGGGCCATCTTCTTGCACTTGCGTCGCAGGGTCTGGCGGGTCTTGGAAGAAAAGTTGGCCTGGAGGTAATCGGCGAATGTGCCCCGAAGGTCGGTATAGCAGTGGCGGTAGTGCCGCGCGACGTAGCGGATCCACTGCCCGCTGACGCTGATGCGCTTCAGCGGACGCGCCAGCGGATAGGACGAGAGCAGCAAGCCGGCGCCCTCGGGAACGGGCATCGTGGGCTCGTTCGGCTCGGGCGCCGCATCGCAGCCGAGGGGGAAGAACTCTGCCGCCAGCACCGGCAACTTGCGCCGGCGCACGACGATCTCGCCCAGGCATATCTTCAGCAGCGAGTCTTTTACCCTCAGGCGACAAGGTTGCGGCGCGATGGTCTGCGTACTCATGGCTTCCCCTGCAGCGTCTATCTTGGCCTCTTCGATACATGCGTTTGTTTAGTATAGGACGCCTGGCGGCTGTCTTTCAGGAGCGGCGGGCGATTATCCGGTAGCGAGGCGGCGCATGAGCCGCTTGATCCCCTGCCTGACGCCCAGGCGCCCGGCGACCCGGGCGGCCGCATCGCTGAGGGCGTCCGAGCCAATATGCGTCCAGGTCAGCAGGTGGTTCCTGATCCACGGGCGCAGCAGATACACGTCGGCGCACAACTGCGTGTGCGTGGCGAAGAACAGCTTATGCTGCCCTTCGCCGGGGCCGAAGTCCAGCGTGCCGCCGCGGCCTTCGGCGAAGAGAGCATCCAGCGCGTGATAGTGCAGCAGCGTGCCCGGGGAAAGCCGCGCGAAGCATTGATCGTACCCCACTCCGTCGTAGAGCCACATGCCGTCCTGCCAGCGGCAGAAGAGATAGGCGATAACCTGCCCGTCGCAGCGCAGCAGATAGCCGCGGGCCTGGTCCTGGCCGGCCAGGTCAAGCACCCACTGGCGATACTCGGGCGTATCGGGCAGGGCATTTTTGAACAGGGTGTGCTGGTAGGTGCGTTTGGCCAGCGCCGGCGCCACGTCCATGAAATGAGTCATCTCCTCCGGCGTGCGGCAGACGACCAGGCCCAGTTCACCGCCGTTGCGCTCCGCCAACACCCGGGTGCGCCGCCGCAGATCCCGGCGGATCTTGGGCGAAAATCGCCGCTCCAGGTACTCCTGGAACGTCCCTTCGAGGCTGACGCTGCAGTGGCGATAGTGCCTCGGGACGTACCGGATCCAGTGCTTCTGCCAGGTCATCCGCTCCAGCGGGCGCTCGACCGGGAACCCGCCCAGCATGACCCCGGCCGCCTCGGGCGGCACGTTCGCCCACAGGGCCTCGGGGTCGACCGACCGCCCGAACGTCCGAGGCGTGAATCGCCCCGCCATCACCTTGATGCGCTTGCGGAACAGCACCGCCTCGCCGATGGCGAACTTGAACGTCGAGGTCTTGAACCGCAGGCCCAGGTCTTGACTGTCCAGCGCGGTCGCGTCTTGTGCTGTGGTGGTCACGGCCGGCTCTTTCAAATCAAACTGACGACCTGCCCAACCTGGCGCAGGGCCAAGTCTTTCCACGTCGTTTTCGGCCACACGTCCGGACCGCTGGCAGCGTACTCGACCCAGCCGGGCGAGGCGGCGCAGTCGCAAACCCGCTCGGTGTTCAGGTCGCCGCGACGGCGGTCGAGCAGGCGGCACAGGGTCTCCAATCTGCGGTGGACCACCCTGTCGGGCCGGACGCCTTCCCATCGCCCCACGCGGTTCTTGAGCAGGCCGAACGAGTGCAGCACGACCGTCGCCACGCGGGCGCCGCCGGCGACCAGTTGCTCCAGGGCCGACTCCATCTCCTCGCCGCTGACGCAATTGACCTCGAGGGGGCGATACCCGCAGCCCGGAAGGCTTCTGCCGATGATCTGCGTGACGGGAAACTCCGTCACCGATCCCAGGCGGTACGGGCCGTTGATCCTGACGGCATGCGAACTGGCGCTGCCTGCGCAACCGAGATTGGCACTGAAATCAAGCTGGATGCCCGCCTGGGCCAAGGCTGCGGCACTGCTGTCACCCAGGGCAAAGCAACCGGCCCGGAATGCCGCCGGTCGCCGCCCGGTGCAGGCCTTCAGCACGTCGCAGCCTTCGATGATCATCTGCGTCTGCTCGTTTGCCTCATAGCGAGGCAGGCGGTCTGTCATGCTCGCCGGGCGCCGAGTGGCGCCGCGGCTGCGCAGCAGCGCATACTGCCGTGCGCCGGGATGCAGGTGCATCTGCACGTCGTGCCCGCGGGAGAGTATCTCCTGGCACAGTTCCTGGAAGAGCCCCCGCCCGAAGAGGGCGTCCATCGCGGTATCGACAAAGAACACGCCGGGCAGGCCATGGTCCTCCAGGATCTCCATGATGGCCCGCACGCCGTATTCGCGCCCGGATCGGCGGCAATACACGCAGGTTTCCATGTCCAGGGGCTTCAGGGCCGGGTTGGCCCATGCACCCCCCATTGACACTTCCGTATCTATCGTGACAAAGACAGTCGTCGCCATCGGGCTGCTCCCCCTCTTAGAATTGCAGTAAAGGCCTTCCCCCGCCGGCCTCTGCAGGACTATATGCCCGCTGGACGTTGGTTTCCGGACTATTTTTCAGGATCGTCCCGCCAGACAGTGCTGCACGAGCCGCCGCCCGGCCAGGCGAAACGCCTCCCGCTGAAGCAGAACGTCGCGAGTGGGAATCGCGATAGCCTCAACGACGTGGAACCCGCAACCGGAAAGGGCCTGGCTGAACGGGTCCAGAATGCTGCTGGCGCTGCCGCCGATGCAGACGGCCAGAGCCGGTATCGGCCGGGGCGGTTGTTCCAGATGGCCGCGGATGCGGGCCAGGCGGTCGAGCATGGCCCGCATCCGCGGGTGAACGTCCGGGACGTAGACCTTGCTGACAAAGGCCACCGCGTCGAACTGCGAGATCCGCTCGATCAGGCGCCCGAGGTCATCGTCCTGGGCGCAGCGTCCATGCGTTTCGCACAGGCCCTGCCCGTCCACGCACTTGCGGCAGAGGCGCACCGAGTAGTCGGACAGGAATATCGTCTCGCCGCCGGCGCTCGATCCCGACAGCCCGTCGAGCAGGCCGTCTATCGCCGTGGCGATGCGTCCGTCCGGATGCCGCCCCTCGCCGATCAACAGTGCGTTTACGTTCATCGCCCGCTCCACCGGCTTCAACCGCCTCTCTACATGCTAGGGCTGACGAAATGAAAATGCGGCCTCGTCCGATCTCCCCCGGTGGCATGGTCCAGACGTCCATGCCACACTTCTTGGGTGTATAATGCGGCGATGGTTGTCTTGGGAATCCTGATGGGTTTGGGTTGCGCTCTGGCGCAATCGTTCGGGTACATCTTCTCGCGGCGCTTCGTGCTGCACCACCACGGTGGACCGCTGCGCCTGCTGGTGCTGGCGCATGTGATCATGGGGGTCGCGGCGGCAGCCGCCCTGCCGTTCTTCTGGCCCCAACGCATGCCCCCCCTGTCGGCCTGGGCGTGGCCGGTGGCCGCCATGACCGGCTTTTACCTCATGGGGCAGATGGTGATCTTCCTGGCGCTGCAGCGCGTCGAGGCCTCCAGAATCGCCCCGCTGCTGGGGCTCAAGGTTCCGCTGCTGGCGATCATGGCGGTCGCCGCCGCTACCGCCCCGGCGCCGCTCCACGACTTCGTCGCGGTCATGGGCATCACGCAGGCCAAGGCCCCGGCCGGTCTGCAGTGGCTGGGCGTGGCGCTGGCGGTGGCGGCCGCGATGGCCTTATGCCACCACGCCGGACAATGGCTCTCGCTGAAGGTGGTGGCCGCGATCGTCTTCGTCTGCATCACCTATTCGCTGTCGGACCTGAACATCATCGCCACGCAGCACGTGCTGGCCGACACCGGCGTGGCTCCGGCGATCCTCAGCGCATGCATCTGCTACGTGCTGTGCGGCGCGATGGCGGCAGTCGCGCTGCCGTGGCTGGGCACTCGCAACCGCGGCGCGTGGGTGGATGCGGCCCCGTTTGCGGGCTGCTGGCTGGTGGCGATGATTCTCTTCTTCGCCTGCCTGGCACATGTCTCGGCGATCTTCGGGAACATCCTGCAGTCAACGCGCGGTCTGCTGTCGATCGTGGTCGGGGCGGCCACCGCGCACATCGGCCTGCTGCACCTCGAGGGCAAAATGGAGCGATGGGCGTTCGTTCGCCGCGTGGTGGCGGCGATGCTGATGGTCGGGGCGATAGCGTTGTACGCCGCGGGGGCGTAAAACAGGTCCTCGATCCTAGGTCCTCGATCCTAGAGCATCTAGCGATCATCTGTAGCGTATCCGCAGCTACGGAAGTAGCCTTGGCACTCCTCCGCGCTCACGGCCCTGAGAGCTTGGCCGATCACACCAATGAGTTCCTCCAACGTACGCCC